>JALUDQ010000072.1 GCA_027043985.1 Desulfurococcales archaeon | reverse complement strand
GAAGATAGAAGAACTAGGTATTAGCGATAGAGCTGAGATATTACAAGAGGATATGTTTAAAGCCCAGATATCTGAAGCAACGATTGTAACCTTATTCTTGCTGACAAGTGTAAACGAGCGTTTAAGGCCGAAACTAGAAGCCGAGCTAAAACCTGGAACAAGGGTAGTTTCACACGAGTTTCAGATTCCTGGATGGAAGCCGAAGATTATAGCTACTATACACGATGGTCGAGTGTCTCATACTCTTTACTTGTATGTTATAGGGGAACACAAATAAGGGTATACCATCAATACTTATTCCAGACCGGGGTAATGAGGTAAAAGTACCGTGAGCGATAAAGTACTAGTAATTAGAGCAGAAGACGGGAGAGTAGTACAAAGTGTTATAGAAGAAGGCAAGATCGAAGACGTAGTTAAAAACTATGCACGGAGAGCTCTAAACGAGTGGGAGCCCATATACTCGGACTTTGTAGTCTTACGCGATAAATACGAGGTTAGATTAAAGTTACCCATAAGTCCGGAGCAGTTTGAAAAATTCTCAAAATACGGTCTTGAGAGAACTCCGGACGGTTATGCTGTCTTCAGTATAACAATCTATACTATAAGCTTCGATAACTTCTGGATAGAGGGAAGCTACCAGGATAGGAAAATGTATCTAATAGCTCCATACGTTGACGAGAACATTAAGAAGGAATTAGAAGAGGCTGCAGCTGGAAGCACCCTAATACAGCAGACAACTATGGGCGGCGGCGAAGTTGACTTTAGC
Organism: Desulfurococcales archaeon; assembly: GCA_027043985.1. Lineage (GTDB taxonomy): Archaea > Thermoproteota > Thermoprotei_A > Sulfolobales > WANQ01 > JALWGO01. The sequence continues at coordinate 15,801 of JALUDQ010000072.1, read as the reverse complement.
GAACTAGAGGAAGAACTAGAAGAGCTTGAAGAGGAGGAGAAACCTAAGAAAACAAAGAGGAGAAGAAGGCGAAAGTAAAAGCTGGCTAAAAACGACCTTTATCCTACTAGAATCCGAAGAAGGCTTCAAGTTTAGATATACCAGCTATTTCTTTCCAGTCAATATTTAGTGCTTGAAGTATCTGCTCAAAGGTTGATTTAACTATTTCGAGATATTTGTCTACATGTATTTCATGGAGTTTTGCGAGCTGTATAGGTTTAACACCCTCTCTCCCCTTCACCTTGACGAAGAATATTATATCACCTGCTAGGATTGTTATACCCACGGCTTTTAGCTGACGTGCTGCTCGTACATGTTGGGGCGTCGTTTTCTGATATCTATCAAGGTCTTTCGACAAGGCTACTTTGAAGGCAAGTTCGTCTAAGGTGAATTGTGTGTTTCTTAGTCTCGTATATATTGTTTTTATTTTCTGACGTATACTTTCTTTTACTTTTTCGAATTCCTCTGGAGTATTAACGCTACCTAGAGCCTCTAAGACTTCAACGAAAGCTTTCTTTAGGAATTCAGGTGTGTTTCGTTTCTTACCCATTAAGCCTTTAACGTCAACTGTACCATCGGGGTATACTCCCACATAGTTTTTCTTGAGCCCTGAGAAAGCTACGTATTTGTATACTTTGTCTATGTCTAGTTCTAGTTCAAAGTTTTCGTTAACCCATTTTCTAAGTTTTTCTAATAATTCTTCCTGGGGATGCCATAGGAATAGTGAATCGGTATCACCATATAGTACTTTTAGTCCTAGCTCTCGTGCCTTTGTTATCGTGTTTCTTATAGTATATCTTCCAATAGCCGTAACGCTCTCTGCTACTGGTGGTGCGTAAAGCGGGAAGCTTGAGGCTCCGAAGACCCCATAGCTTGCGTTTATATATACTTTCATAGCCCGTTGTACTACATCATACCAGCTTCTCTCAGTAGGAGAAAGGTTTTTGTCTTTTGCTTTCTTCTTATATATTTTTACTCTAAAATCTCTAAGTAACCCGGTTATTTGTGCTGTTAGTCCTGGTTTCTCAATGCATACTTCGTGTATAATGTTTCCGTTCTCATCTCTTACGTATATCTTTTTGTCCGGGCTACATGCTCCTTCGGGTGGATCTACTGTTTCATAGCTTAAGTTCCATCTCTTTATTATGCTCGGGTATAGTGATGCAAAGTCAAGTACTACTACGTTGAAGAATACACCCATAGGCGGGTTTATTACTATTGCACCAGCGTATTTCTTTCCTTTTATTATTGCTTCTGTTACTACTCTGCTCTTGAGGGCAACTATGTCTTCTGATAGAGGTATTAAGTAGTTTCTCCTTCTATGCTCCCAGTAGAAGAGACTTTGTATCCACTTCGATACCTTGCGTCTTACAACATCTTCTAATCCGAGTTTGCTTATACGCATTAGTAGGATCATGAGCCTCCATACTAGTTCGTCGTCAAACATTGTTAGCTGTAGGGTTAGCCAGGCATCCCTGTAGTTGTATGTTGCTAGAGTTGCTATGTTTAGTAGACCTATGTGTTCTTCTAGTTTTACCTTGGATACGCCTAGAAGAGCGCTAGCGATAGCGTCTAGTGTAAGATCCTTGTATTTGCCGCTGAAAGCGTATACTTGTATAGACTTGTTTTCGAAGAACTTGTATAGATCTATGTGTAGACCTTTCTTAAAGGAGGGGTAGTCTCGGAACCAGGTAACGGGTATGAATTCTCTAGGTACGCCTAGCTTTAAGGCTCTATTATATAGGTAGGTTATATCGAAGTTGTCTCCATTGAATGTCACTATTACTGGATACTCGTTTATTATCCTAAAAGCCTCTATTATGAGACTACGCTCATCGTCGAAGAGTTCTATTGAGGCGTTCTTAGGATAATCTTCGCTGGGGTTTCCGAAAATACTATCATGCCTTACAAGAATTAGTACTCTGTTAAGCCCATCGCTTCCAGCAAATGCAATACTTATAACTGGGTAGTCTGCTTTATGGGGATCCGGCATTCTCCCCTTAAATGGCGTATAGACTTCAATATCTAGTGCAAGTCTCTTAACCTTTGGTGCAGGAACCTCGAATAATGGAGCCCACTCAGCTGCAAGTTTTCTCGTCTCCTCATGTTCCTCCCGGAAAGCCTTGTTGAGGAGCTCGTAGAATTCCCTACTTATCTCTGTTTTCACAAGCTCGAGTTTTCCTTCTCTAACATAGTATGGCATGCCCGGTATGAGCTGTAGGTCATAGATATAGTTATTGTGATACCTTATATTAGCCTCCCATGCCTTAGGAAACTGTGTCCTAAGAGACCTAACGGCCAAGGGATCTTTAGTTACTATCTTTGTCATAATCTTGCGTTTATTGAATAATAGATCTATCTTTTCAACACGTTCAACATGATCGAAAGAGGGATGAGAGATCACTTTCTCAATACTATAAACTTTATCTGGTGGGAGATCTACTAGAAAATACGGTTTATGATCATAGCCGTCATAGTATAATAGTATATCAGATTCCTCCTCATCAAGAAACTTTATTAAAGCCTTACCAACATCACCATCATATTGTACATTAAGCAAGTACAAAGGCCTAGGATAATCACGAATAACACGAGGACTCTTAGACAAGAACTCTAGAGGATCCCCACCAATACGTGGAACCTTGAAGCCCGAAGCTTCTTGAAACATCTTATCTTCTACTGGTTGAGTCTTCTCTTCCACAGTCTTCTTCAATTGCTTCTCCATAACTTCTTTACCAACATCTCTTCCTTCCTCCACTACAACCTTGCTACTACTCTCTGAAACACCATGAGGGCCCGAAGCCCTGCTAACATCTAGACTAGGCTCCCTATCCTCAACATTACTCTTAGATGCCTTAGACTCCCTATTCTTACCTTCGCTCTCACCACGTATAAAGTACAGCAAAGTCCTCTGCCTAGCATCCTTACGCCTATTACCCTTAGCCAAACCATCCACCACAAACAACTAATAGACCCTAAGAACTCCCAGCTACCACACCCCTACAAACCTACTATTACACACTACCCCATAAAACAAGTGTCGCCCAAGAAACACCGTAAACAAGACTTAAAACACCTCAAAAACAAACTATCACACGCGGGCCCGTCGTCTAGCTTGGATAGGACGCCGGCCTGCGGAGCCGGAGAGAAGGCTCCCGCAAGGCCTTCCCGGAGGTCCGGGGTTCAAGTCCCCGCGGGCCCGCTATTATTCTTTGATACTTTGAACATTCAATAATTACCTATATTTGTGATAAATGAATACTGTACAGAAACAATAATTTCCATATGTTGTAGTGTTTTTAATGTTTTGTTCTTTTATTTTTCTTTGGTGGACGATTGTCTTGCCTTTGGATCCTCCACGTGTTAGGATTCCGAGAAGGGGTGGTAGGGGTATTGATTTGGAGGCAGCTGGTAGGGCTGTTGAGACTGTGCAGGCTGCGTTAGAGTTCTTTGTTGTTGGTCCTCCTATTGTTCATCGGGGTCCGGCTGGTGATGTTCATGTTGATGTTCCTTTGATGTATCATGATTTCGCGTTAGATAGAGTTCATTTTGACCCAGTTTTGCGTTGTCCTTCGCCTAAGGGTAGGCCTGGTAGGGCATGGGGCGTGGAGGTGAGTGTTGATGAGGTGAGGGGGATTATGGAGAGAGTGTTAAATGAGGTGAGGGTTGTTGATGCCGCTGAGTTTAGAGAACCTGAGGATGCTTGGGTTGTTCCTCTTGCTTGGAGGCATATTATCATTGCTCATATAAGAGTGTCTTCTGATGGTGAGGAGCTTATACCGGATTATGGTTTGACTGAAGAGGTAAGGAGACACGTTTTCTAATTGGCGGCTTATTGTTTGGTTGAGGAAGGCATGGTTGTTTCTAGCTAGAGAGAAATTGTTTTCTATCCTGCTATTCCTTTATATAGGATTACTAGTTGTTGATCCCGACCTCTTTCATAGGACCCTGGGTTATCTTAATGTTAATGCTTTATCAACAATATTGGCATTAATGCTTGTTTCCCATAGTCTTGAGTTTTCTGGTTTCTTTAATAGGCTTACTCTATGGGTTCTAAATGTTTCAAAAGGTTCCACTGTGAAGCTATACTTACTTGTAATTTTTTGCTCTGCTCTCATATCAGCTATTATTATGAATGATACTGCTCTCTTCATATTCGTTCCATTCGTAGTATCTCTATCTGGATATTTGGGTGATGTAGGCTATTTGCTTGTTCTTACAACTATTTCTGCTAATATAGGTTCTTCTCTTACACCTATAGGTAATCCACAGAACATTATAATATGGCAGCACTATGGGCTGAGCTTTATAGATTTTATTTATTCAATGCTTCCATTCTTTCTTATCGCAATAATTGTCTTAACAATATATTCGGTTATTGGGGCTAGGAAACTTAAGTCAGCAATAACGTATAGAAAGACAAGGATACCTCGAGTAAGAATTGATAAGGCTTTACTCTTTACATCGATTATATTGTTGGTACTAAATGTCTTATTAGCTCAGATGGGGTGGCAGGTATATGGGCTAATTATAACAATATCCCTATACTTAGTCATTAGGAGAACGGTAGTCTACGGCTTAGATTACGTGTTAATACTGATATTCGCGTTCATGTTTGTAGATTTTAAGGAGATATCACATATAGTTGATGGTAGGGGGTTAATACCCTCTCTTGACTTCCCATTAACTATTGTATTATTGTCTTCTCTTTTAAGTCAAGTCATAAGTAATGTTCCCGCAACTATAACGCTAATAGAACATGTAGCACTAGCTCATTGGAAAGCACTAGCTGTAGGTGTTAACCTTGGCGGTGTTGGCTTATTAACGGGGTCTATGGCTAATATTATAACTCTGAGAATAGGGGGGATAAACGTAAAAGTGTTCCATAAGTACTCTCTACCATATTTTACTGTATTGTTCTGTATAACTGTACTATTAACTTTAGGCCGCATATATAGTTGATAAAGTATTAATAGTGGAGGAATTCTTAGCGATGTTGCCGGGAATTAGAAGTAGTATAGGTAAGTAGTTGATGTCTAGGACTGGTTCTAACGAAACCTTGTGGTTGGTAATATATGTTGCAATATCAGTATCCTACGCGTATCTATTAGGTACCATAGTGCATTCACCCTATACTGTTATGAAGTACTCTATTGTTGCCTCCATTGTGTTTGCAATAGTAGAGTATTATGTTAATAGGGCCGTACTTAATAACGTATTAAGCATCTTTCTATTCATAAGTATTCTCAGCACCACTACGCTAGTAAGAAGAACCTTTTACGCCCTAGAAAAGGGTGAACTAATACTCATACTTTATACTAGCACTATATTGTTCGCGGGTATATTGTGGATTCTATCTTTCTCAGTAATATTGGAATCTAATAAACTCAAGTATACAATTATGGACTGGGGGCTTTTCATATCCTCTGTTACAGCTATGTTTTCCTCTGCTTTTCTACACTATGTACTGTATAGTTATGGGGTAATAGAATTATACGAAGTGCTCGTATTCCTCGTACCCCCTAGCATTATGGTTATCTTGCTCCTTATGTTTGACACATTCTTGTTTAGGTACTTGTTGAGAATACTTAGCCGAGAACAAAGGAAAGAGAGAAGTCTATTATACATAGACTTATTCATACATATTCTCTACTCATTCGTCTTACTAATACCATTAATAGTTGTCTCAATACTCCTCGTAGCCGTAAAGCCTGGCGAAAAGATTTTCACCGCATTGAGTATTCTCTCATCATATCTTATTGCAGCACTCATAGTAGCGTTTATAGCAAAAATGTATGTAAATCATGGCTTAATAATAGATAGTATAAAAGTTTCGCGAAAGCCTTATCTATTAGAGTCCATAGCAAACTTCTATAGAATGCGTTACATCAGTGCACTTGTATTATTGTTCAATTATATAGAAGCTAGTGGACGTGAAGGATTAGAAATCATGAACGAGAAAGCGAGTACTATTGTTCGTCAAGGCGCTAATAATCTTGTCAGACTCCTACGCCGCATGCTACTATATAATAGAGCCTTAAAGCTAGCTGAAGAACTAGATAAGATAAAGGTTATTCTTGTAGAATTACCTAGAATACCAGTTGAGTTTCTAGAAGACTCTAATGTAGTTAGTTCCCTAAAGTCTATTGAATCAAACCTCTTAAAAACATACCAATTACTCGTTGAAGGAAAGCATCCAGGTAACTATGTTAAGACTGTGAGAGGGAATGTAAGGAAAATCATAAGTATCTTGTGGAAGCATGGAGTAAAAGAACGCGAGGCTTTTGAGAAGATACTAAACATACTCAGCGAGTTATCAGAAAACCCGAATGCAATTAACAAATTAGTTGTAATAAGACCGCTTCTTATTAGAGATATAAGAAACTATATGGTTCATGGGAGACTGACAAGAGAATACTTCTATTATAACAACAAGATTATTCGTAAAATAGAAGTATTTGAAAACTACGATAACCTATACATACTGTACTCTACTATTTTATCATACATAGGAAACCCAGTATCTAGGAATCACCCTAAAACAAATAATACACGGTGATGTAAGTGGGTAAGGGGTTTGTATTATTTATTACTGGAATACCTAGTAGCGGAAAGACTACATTAGCCAATAGCCTAGCTAAAGTGTTGAGAGACCATGGTTATAGGGTTGAAGTTCTCGACGCCTTTTGGGTTAGAAATCATATCTGCTTACATGAAGGATACGGCTATGATGTTGGAGAGAAAATTATAACTTGTACGGCATGGGTTGCAAGACTTCTCGCTAGAAACGGGATTATAGTATTGTGTAGTTTTGTAACTCCTTCAAGAAAGCTAAGAGAATTGTTCAAGCAGATCGTTGGTGAGGAGGTCTTAGTCTATGAGGTATTCTTGAAATGTGATATTGATACGTGTAGGAGGAGAGATAGCAAGGGATTATATAGAAAGCTTGAGAAAGGCGAAATAAAGGAGCTACCGGGCATTACGATACCGTATGAGGAGCCCATTAACCCGGATCTAGTCATTGATACCCGTATTTTAAATGAAAAAGAAGCTCTCAATAAAGTGCTGCGGTTCTTGAATGAGAGAAAACTTATATAATTGCTTTTAGTTATTTCTCTCTTCGAGACAGGTAACTATATGCTAGAGCTGCATGAATAGCCGTTCCTATATATAGTACATCTTCGTCTACATCAAAGTATGGGCTATGATGAGGCTTATCTGTTCCTTTTTCTGGATTCCCCGTACCTAGTATAATGAATGCTCCCGGAACCTTTTGCGTATAAAATGCGTAGTCTTCTCCACCCATACTGGGTTTTGCTTCAATGACTTTTTCTTCTCCTAACATTTCTCCTATCGTCTTTCTTGCAAAGTCTACTGCTTGTCTATCGTTTATTAGGGGTGGAGACTTGTCCTCTACATTTATACTGCATTGTGCCCCATATGCTTTACAAGTATTTGAGACTATTTCCTTAAGTCTATCCCTTATAATGGCACCTATTTTCTCGTTGAGGTATCTATAGGTTCCTCCTAACTCGGCTTGTTCAGGGATAATGTTGAATGCTTTTCCAGCATGTATGTATCCTACACTTACTACAGCTGGTTCTATTGGATCGATATTCCTGCTAACTATTGTTTGAATCGACTGGATAATATTTGCTGAAATTACTATTGGGTCAATAGTTGAGTGAGGGTACGCGCCATGTCCTCCACGTCCCTTAACTGATATCTTGAACTCACCAACAGCTGCTAGAAGTGGTCCCTCTTTTAATGCAACTATTCCCGAGGGAAGCGAGCTCCATACGTGTATACCGTATATGAGGTCTACTTTCGGGTTCTCTAATACTCCTTCTTCTATCATCTTTAAAGCTCCGTTACCGCCTTCTTCAGCTGGCTGAAATATTAGTTTAACATTACCTCCTAGCTCTTCTCTAATTGAGACAAGTATCTTTGCGGCTCCGAGAAGCATTGCTACATGTGCATCGTGTCCACAAGCATGCATAACGCCTCTTATACGAGACTTATATGGTTTCTCGTTCAATTCTTCTATGGGTAGTGCATCCATATCGGCTCTAAGAGCAATAGTCTTACTCTGACTCTCGCCGCTAGAACCATATAGTATTCCTACAACACCGGTTTCAGCAATACCTGTTCTTACATCGTAACCCCATTCTCTAAGGTGTTCTGCAATAAATTTTGATGTATCGTATTCTTGGTAGCCTAGTTCTGGGTACATGTGAATACGTCTACGCCATTCAATTATTTCACTGCTTAACTCCTTCGCCATACCTAATATATCTTTTAAACTATACATACATGCCACCAAGATCTAAGTTTACAGTTAGAACATTATGACAGCTAAGTAATTAAGAATTATCAGTTGCCGTGAGGGTCATCATAGTTCAGCTGAGATGCGTTCCATCATCTCTAGTAGACTATGCTATATGTTGTTTTTAATGTTTTAGTCACGATTCATTTCTATATAGTTGTATATTTCTTGTGGGGTTACTTCATATGGTTTTACTGGTATACCAACGGGCATAACATATAATGGATGATGATTTTCTGATGCCCCTATAATTACTCTTACTTCATCGTCGTAAAATGCACCTACAGCAACTGTTCCTAGGCCTAGTGCGGTTGCTTCGAGGTAGATGTTTTGTCCTACATGTCCTACTTCCATGTGAACGTATCTTATACCTCTTTCACCATAGACTCTAGTAGTTCTCTCATAGTCTGCAGCTATAACTAGCACGACTGGCGCGTCTCTAACCCATTCTTGGTTTAGACATGCACTATATAGTTCTTCTCTAACATCTCCCTTCTTGACTAGTACTAGGCTGTGCGAATGTGGTTGATATCGATAGACTCCTGAAACGAGTCCCTTAACTCCATTATTACCCACAACGACGTAGATTTCAAGAGGATAGGTTGCACCTGCTGAGGGGCTTGCTCTAAACCCCCATCTCACCTCGGTTATTCCCTGAGCAGCCCAGAGTAGTTGTGATAGTTGATGAAGCGTGAGTGATTCTTTTCTGTATTCTCTAATGCTTCGCCTATGGAGTATTGCTTCTTCTAAGCTCATATTACCCTTGAATACTGGTAGGGGTAAGTAAATTATGGATCCGCTTCCCACAATTTTAACCTCTTCTTCTCTTCTATATTCTACACTACCAGTAATGTATTTTATAACATCATAGCCTAGGATTAGGTGCAAGTAAACTAATGTAAAGCCTATAACAGATAATATTATTGTTGTAACTGCAAGTATCTTTACTAGAACATAATACCGCAACTTTATTCCCTCAAGAGAAATAATATTATATTAAAGCATAGTTAAAAACTTAATGAATACAGGGTGCTAAATGTAATGGTAACCTATCACTACAACGACGCACTCATAACGTTTATATTAATGACTTTAACAATGATTAGTGGCGCATTAATTTTTCTCTCAAAAAAGTATTCAAGATATTTCATCCTAGTACATGCAGCCTTAGCTATAGCAACATATATAGCAATGATTATTTTGATTCTACGTGCACCCAGATTCTAGGCTAGAATTGAGGTAGAAACCGTTGATGGAAGTTGAAGTAAAATACAGTATCAGTGACTTAGATAGCATCGAGAGAAAGCTTAAAGAATTAGGAGCAATATTTGTTAACGAAGAAATTGAGGAAGACTACTACTTCCAACACCCGTGTAGAGACTTCATGGAAACTGATGAAGCATTGAGGATTAGGAAAACCCATGACTTGGTAGAACTTACTTACAAGGGACCAAAGATTAGCATAAAGACAAAAAGTAGAGTGGAAGTAAACGTTAGAGTAGACGATGCAAATAAAACAAGAGATATCTTAGAGAGACTAGGGTTTAAAGTAGTCTACGTAGTGAGAAAGAATAGAAAAAAATATAGATTAAATGATAACATAAGTATTAGCCTTGATAACGTAGAAAGTCTCGGATCCTTCATAGAAATCGAGCTGATTACTGGAGAAAAAGATTGGCGCAGAGCAGAAGAGAAGATAATAGGTCTAGCGAGAACTCTTGGTTTAAAGGGTAAACCTATAATAAAGTCCTATCTTGAATTACTGTTGGAGCGAGAAAAGCATTATTCCGGTGACCAAAGTTGAATAGAGAAGAAAAACTATACCATGAGTTAAATAAGTTCTTTGAACCAGAGAGTGTAGCCGTTATAGGTGCATCGGAGAAACCTGGAACTATTGGAAGAGCTATTATGGTAAATCTTGTGGGTAAGTTCAAGGGAAAAATCTATCCAGTAAACATTAAGTACGATAAAGTATTCGGGCTCCCATGTTATAAATCTGTACTAGATATACCAGGCAAAGTCGACTTAGCTGTAATAGCTGTCCCAGCAAGAGTCGTCCCAAAAATAATAGATGAATGTGGGAAAAAAGGCGTAAAAGCTGCAATAATAATTAGTGCAGGCTTCCGTGAAATAGGGGGAGAAGGAGAGAAAAGAGAAAGAGAAGTGGTAGAAATAGCTAAAAAATACGGTATGAGGATTATAGGCCCCAATTGCCTAGGAGTATACGATGCCCATAGTGGTCTAAATACGATATTCAACCCACCGGATAGACAACATGTTCCTCAGCCAGGTCCGGTTGCATTTATTTCGCAGAGTGGCGCGCTGGGAGCCGCTGTATTAGACTGGATATCTATTATGGGTGTAGGCTTAAGCAAGTTTGTAAGTTACGGAAATGCTGCTGATGTTGATGAATCAGAGCTAATAGAGTTCTTAACTATTGATCCGAAAACAAAGATAATTACAGCCTACATAGAGGGTGTAAGAGATGGAAGAAAATTCATGAATGCTATTAGAAATGCAGTGAGGAATCACAAACCAGTAGTTATCTTAAAGGCTGGTAAGAGCGAGCATGGAGTAAGAGCTGTGGCTTCACATACTGGTAGTCTTGCTGGGACATATAGGGTATATGAGGCAGCGATAAAACAGGCTGGTGCATTGCTAATAGAAGAGTTATGGGAGTATCCTTTAATACTCAAAGCACTAGCATGGAACCCCATCCCGCGAGGAAATAGGGTAGCTATAGTAACTAATGGTGGTGGTGCTGGTGTTTTAGCTACCGATGCTGTTGAGAAACAAGGCTTGGTAATGGCTAAACTAGACGATAATACCATTGATGAGCTAAGAAGGGCATTGCCTCCAGCTGCTTCACCGCATAACCCAGTTGATATTCTTGGTGATGCACCAGCAGATAGGTATAAGAACGCTATAGACATAGTAAGTAAGGATCCCAATGCTGACATGATAGTAATTATAACAATAATGCAAGCACCAGCAATTGACATGAATGCTATGCGTGAGGTATTAAAGGAGGCTAGAAAAAGCATTGATAAACCCCTAGTGCTCGTAGCGCCTGGAGGAAAATATACTGAGAAACACTCTAAACTAATAGAGAAAGAGGTAAGGATACCTGTATACAAGTCACCGGAAGAAGCTGTAAGAGCCTTGAGATACTTGTATGAGTACAAGAAAGCATTAGAACGTTTACAATAATTTTAGACTAAGGTTTATGCTCATTGGCTTATGAGTGGCTCAATGAGATCCTAGGCACATATGGTTTAATAGGAGTATTCATTGTAAGCGCGCTCGGCAATATGATTCCGTATACAACGGTACCTTATCTCATACTAGTTATGGCATATACTGCTTCCCTACCATCAGACGAGTTGAAAATAGCTACTGCTATTGTAAGTGCTATTGGAGCGGCTCTGGGGAAAATAGTGGTATACTATATAGGTAAGGGTGCTAGCAGGGTCGTAAGTGATGAGACTAAGAAGAAGTTGAGGAACTTTGCTAAAATCATAGAGAAAGGGTTATTTATAACGATATTCTTGTTCGCTGCTTTACCATTACCTGATGATGTAATCTATATACCAGTAGGTATGAGCGGGTATAGTATTGTTAAATTCTTCATAGCAGTAGCATTGGGAAAAATCGTGATAACTGTTTCTGCAGTCTATTTTGGTTCTGCTATGAAATGGTTACTTGAAGGAGGTCTTGGCCTACCATTATGGATGTCCATACCAATACTAGTCATACTAACCCTATGGCTCACAGTAATAATAATAAAAATGGATTGGGAAAAGATAGTGAAAAGCTTCTCGGAGAAAGGTTTCGTTAAGGGCATAGTTGTATTAGTTGCAGAATTCTTTAAAGCACTTCTATACCCCTTCATAAGATTCTATCAGTGGGTGAAAAATGCTAAACAAAGATATGAGGATAGCGCTACAAAACACACTACAAATAATGGAAGATAAACAATCATATATTATACTTTTAATGCTATTACTAAGAGCTCCGCTAAGAATAAACGAGGTTGCCTCAAAGTGCACAGAAGTTATCGGAGACCTAGACTATTGTAACTATTTAATCACACGTATAATGGAGGATAAAAAATATGTTTTGAAAAATAATGATATATTATCACTTACTGAAGAACTACAGGCATATGCCGACACTATCTACAACATCATCATGGACTTAAACGAGTTTACAGCGAGAGTTATTAGGCAAGGGGTTACCGTTAACGATGTTATATCTAGATCTATGACGCCTAGTGCAATGCTTCTCATTCTCTCAAGTTCTCCCGAAGAAGCCGATGAGTTAAGCAGACTTGTCTACTATTTTACTAACATATTACTAGCAGAACTCTTCTTGTTACTCTCTAAGAATTATCCTTGGTTTAGAGAACTTGTCTCTAGTATAGAGTCTTTGTTCTCCACTTAAAACAATAGAATTATATTACTGAATAGGTGCAACTCCTCTAAGCGCTAATCTGCGCTTAATATATGTGAATCTTAGCCTACCTCTCCTCTTCTTAGCCTTCTCCCAGTCAACCATTTCCTCCATTCCGGGCAATGCAAAGTTACCGTCTGGTAGTTCTTCTAGTTCGCCTCTCTCTATTAGGTTAGCTAGAGCTTTTCTTAATCTATCTTCTCCAGCAAGACCACTAAATACGTCTCTAAGCTCTTTCCAAGATACTGGTCTCCCTTTTTCCTTGATTATCTTTATTACTAGTTCTTCTAGCTCTTGGTCGCTTGGCGCCTTCATTACCACTACGTCTTCGTCTTCATATAGTTTTTCGAGTTCTATCTCCATTTCTTCTTTCTCACCTCTGGTAATACTTTTGTGTTTTATAGTACTTAAAACTTTCTATAAATCCTGTAACTTTTTAAGTATCTCTAACTTAAACGAGCCTAACTTTTTTAGTATTGAAATTACACTAATCTGATCAATTATATTTGCGTGAGAGAGATCCATAACTCCTTCTTGTAGTAGTCTTATATTCCTCAAAAGCTCAAGTGCCTCTCTGCGATTCCTTATGGTCATCTTCTTCGCCATTAATCTATCTAGTATATTTGAAATGTATTCTACATACATTTCCGATAATTGTTTTTCATCTATTTTAGATATAGGATCCAGGTAGAAGTACTCTAAGTACCCAACATTTTTATATAATTCACTGATGATATAACTGTTCTTCGCTAATAGTATATAGGTACCTTTACTGATTGGCAATGCAATGATTCTCTCTAATAACCTCTTAACGTTCATATAATTCTTACTGTTTCTCTTGCTAAACGCGTATTTTATGAGTATTAACTGTGAACCCTTTCTTAGGAACAAGTATTTACTGTCATAATAGTTTAATGTTTTTCTAATATTTTCAATTAATTGTTTTTCCAGGTTAAGTTTATCCCATATAAAGACGTTTGCCGCTAACTCTCTAAAACCGTAGTCGCATAGTATTTTTCTAATCATTTTCCGCCGATACTCGTTCCCTGCTTTAAAGACGAGTATATACAATTCTACAGTCATACCTCCCATAATCATATTAGACTGTGGGATATTTGCGGTATCTAATCCCTTATTACCCTCATGCTACTAAAAAATTAAGCTAGGTGCGAACTAAATTGGCGAAACCAGTTCTAGAGAAGGAGGGTAAAACGGTTTTCCTACTAGGGAACGAGGCCATAGCTCGAGGAGCTATTGAGGGAGGTATAGGGTTTGCGTCAGCTTACCCCGGTACTCCTTCAACAGAAATCGTTGAAACTCTAGCCGCAGTAGCAAGAGAAGTTGGATTTTATGTTGAATGGAGTACCAATGAGAAAGTTGCTCTTGAGGCCGCTTATGGAGCTGCTATGAGTGGTGTTAGGAGTATTACCGCTATGAAGCACGTTGGAGTAAATGTTGCAGCAGATCCACTGATGAGTAGTGCTTATACTGGTGTGAAGGGCGGCTTTGTTATAGTATCAGCTGATGACCCGGGTATGTGGAGTAGTCAGAACGAGCAGGATAATAGATACTATGGCTTGCATGCCTTTATCCCCGTGTTTGAGGCATATAATCCTAATGAGGCAAAGGAGACTGTTAGAATGTTATTTGAGTTTTCAGAGAGATTCGAGCATCCGGTGATATTTAGGTCAACTACAAGGTTATCGCATAGTAGGGGACCAGTAAAGCTAGGTAAGATACCAGAGAGGAAGACTAGGGGTGCTTTTGAGAAAAAACCAGATAGATGGACCCTAATACCAGCTTATTCTAGGAAGCTTAGGAGAAAACTAGTTGAGAAATGGGAGAATATTAGGAGAGAGCTGGAAGAGTGGCCTTTCAATAAATTCTATGATTATGGATCAAGGCATACTATCATAGCATCGGGGCTAGCTTACGGTTATGTTATGGATGCCTTAGAAGAATTAAACTTGAAAGAGAAAGTAAACATATTGAAGATAAATACTCCAGTTCCATTGCCTCATGGAGTCGTGTTAAAGGCTCTTGAGAGATCTGAGAAAATACTAGTAGTTGAAGAACTGGAACCTATAGTAGAGACCGAGGTGAAGAAACTAGCCTTTGAGAAAGGAGTTGAATTAGAAATACATGGCAAAGACCTTGTGCCTCAAGTAGGCGAGCTAGATCTGAATAAAGTAATTAAGGCAGTAGCATCCTTTATGAACATGGACTACAAGCCACCAGAACCAGTAACAAATATTGACGTAGAGATCCCGCCTAGACCACCTACATTCTGTCCCGGATGTCCACATAGAGCAACTTTTTACATACTAAAGAAAGCTGCAAACAAGCTTAGATTAAAACCAGTCTATAGCGGCGATATCGGATGCTATAGTCTGGGGGTACTACCACCTTTTGAAGAACAAGACATAATAGTTGAGATGGGTGGCAGTATAGGTGTAGCAAATGGCTTAGCCCATACAATTGATCAACCACTAATAGCCATAATAGGTGATTCCACCTTCTTCCACGCTGGTATTCCGGGACTAATAAATGCAGTATACAATAATGCTCCCATGCTGGTATTAGTATTGGATAATCGTATAACTGCTATGACAGGCCATCAACCACACCCTGGAACGGGTTTAAGAGCTACTGGTGAGAAAACCATTATGATAGACCCCGAGAAAATAGCGAGAGCAGTAGGCGTAGAATATACTAAAACAGTTGATCCATACAATATTGATGAAGCACAAAAGGTTCTCGAAGAAGCTCTCAAATACGTTGTTGAGATGAAAAAGCCCGCTTTAGTAGTAATGAAGAGAGCTTGCTCTCTACTAATATATAGGGAGGCATTGAGGAAGGGAATAGAAAACCCCTACTATAGGGTTATAGAGGACAAGTGTACTGCATGTGGAGTATGCTACGACTTCTTTGGATGTCCCTCGATAATACCCAAACCGGATGGGAAAGCATACATTGACCCTGTG
>JALUDQ010000071.1 GCA_027043985.1 Desulfurococcales archaeon | reverse complement strand
CCGAAGAAGGGTAATCTACGCGAACTAGTTGAGAAGAGATGTCGTGAGAAGGGTGTAAGGATACGTGAGATAAGGTATAGGGAGGCTGGGATAAGGTTTCTAAAAGAAGGAGTTGAACCTGACTCCAAGCGCCTCCAGATAACGAGGACAGTATATGAGGCTAGCGGGGGTGTAGAGGTATTCTTAGCAGTAGAAGACCCCGTAGCTGACGTGCTTATAGGCTTCCTAAGACTAAGATACCCGTCGGAACACGCTCATAGATGGGAGGTTGACTCTAAGACTACTATTGTACGAGAACTACATATTTATGGACCTCAAGTACCTATCGGCGAGAAACCATTATTCGAGTGGCAGCACAGGGGTTGGGGTAAGAGGCTTCTCGAAGAGGCTGAGAGGATAAGTGTTGAGGAATTTGATGCCCGTAAAATACTTGTTTTAAGCGGGGTTGGTGTTAGAGAATATTATAGGAAGAGAGGCTACCATAGACCTACTGGCTCACCATATATGACTAAGTATTTGAGGTAAAAGAAGGCTTTATCCTAGACTACTACCTTTATCCAGGCTTCTCTTCCCTCAATCTTCCACTTCCTAGCTTTGTCTGGTGGTTCTTCTACAACTTCGATAGTCTTTGATCTTACTTCGCCTAGTATGTAGTCTCTATGCTTTTCTACAGCCTTCTTTAACAATTCGTCTCTTGTCGCTACAATTACTTTTTCCACGACTGCGTCTAATGGTAGATTTAGGTCCCTTCTCATAACCTGTATTCTCCGCACTATTTCTCTAGCAAGGCCTTCAAGTAGTATTTCTTCATCTAGTTTTACGTCAACATATACCTTTATATCGGGTACTTCTAGTTCTTCTAAGCCCTCAAAGCTACTGGTGCTTGTTGTTACTTCTATTTCCTTTATATTAGCATATACTGCTAGTACCTTTGAAGCCTTCTTATAGGGTTCTATGAGGCCTGGACCGTCTACAACTATTACTGCTCTCTTTAGCGGCCATCTCCTCTTGATGCCTACTTTTGCTCTTAACGTTAGTACTTGCTCAGCTGCTTCTAGTAGCTTATCTACGTGGCTCCACGTCTCCTCATCCAATAGTTTGCTTGGAACGGTTGGCCATTCTTCTAGGTGTACACTTTCTTTTGCATTAGGGTCTAGTTTTCTCGTAAAGGCTTGGTAGAGGTATTCGGCTATGTAGGGGGTGTAGGGTGCTATTGCCTTGATTGCAGCATTTAATACTAGGTATAGGGTTGCGTAGGCGCTTCTCTTTTCCGGCTTGTCTTCTTCTATCCATACTCGTGGTCTTATTAGGGTTATGTAGCGGTGGCTTAGCTTCTCTACTATGAATTCTAGGATTGCTCTACCGCCCTTATGGGGTTGGTCTCCTTCTATTGCTTCCTCAATAGCTTTAAGGGTCTTGTATAACTCGTATATTATCCACTTGTCTTCTGGTTCAAGTACTCTTAAGTCTTCTTCTAGTCTATTGGGTGTCCATTTATCTAGTTCCATATAGGTTAGCGCGAAATTAGTGCTATTCCATAGTATGTCTAGCTGGCGTTTTATATCCATTACTTCGTCTGGGTCGAAGTTTATGTTATCCCAAGGAGCTGCTTTTGAAGCCAAATATATTCTGAAGGGGTCAGCACCATATTTCTCCATAAACTCTAGTGCCCATACAACGTTTCCACGGCTCTTACTCATCTTCTTACCATACTTATCTAGCACTAAGCCTTGGTTCAATACAGCTTTGTATGGGCTCCTAAGATACCATGCCACACTAGTAAACATTAAGGTGTAGAACCATCCACGTGTCTGGTCTACAGCTTCTGTTATCCAGTCGTATGGGAAGAGCTGGGTGAACAGGTTGTTCCATCCATACTGGTTTAGTGATGCTGTATGGGCTACACCGCTATCAAGCCATACGTCTACTACGAAGGGCTCACGCTCCATTATTCCTCCGCATCTAGGACACTTTATCTTCACGCGGTCTATCCATGGACGGTGATGGTCTACTACTTCTTCGGGGTTTAATGCGTGTTTCTTTACTTCTTCTAGGCTTCCAAAGGCTACACGGTATCCGCATTTCTTACAAGTCCATACTGGTAGTGGTGTCCCCCAGTATCTTTCACGGCTTATACACCAGTCTCTAGCATTTTCTATCCAGTCGCGGAATCTCTTACTAGCCCACTCTGGGCTCCACCTAACCCTATCGTTTTCTTCAAGCATCTTCTTCTTTATGGGGTCTATGTTTATAAACCATTGACGATCCGCATAGTACATTAAGGGTGTATCGCATCTCCAGCAGTGCGGGTAGTCGTGCTCTATTTCGCCCAAATGTACGAGTAGGCCTTTTCTGCGGAGATCCTCTATCACATGGGGGTTTGCTTCCTTAAACCATAGTCCCCTGTATTTCCCGGCTTCTTCGGTAAAGTAGCCGTTCTTCCTTATGGGTCTAAATATCCTTATACCATACTTCTTACCGGTCTCAAAGTCTTCAGCACCATGGGCTGGAGCCGTGTGGACTACGCCAGTACCCTCCTCCATGCTCACCCATTCCGCTACTACTATTGCGTGTTCGTATTTTCCATTATGTTCTCGGTGAGCTGGAACTTCTTCGAGGAGAGGGTGAACGTATTTCTTGCCTAATAGCGTCTTGCCCTTGAATTTTTCTACTACTTCGTATTCCTTTACTCCTACCTCGTCTAATACTTTCTCATAGAGTTTCTCAGCCATTATCCAGTACTCGTCTCCAACTCTTATCTTAACATAAGTCTCCTCTGGATGAACTGTTAGGGCTTCATTGGCTATTATTGTCCAGGGCGTAGTAGTCCAGGCAATCATGTAGGTTTTCTCTTCATCTCTCAGTGGAACCTTAAAGTACAGGCTTGGGTCTTTGATCTTCTTATAGCCTTGCGCTACCTCGTGGCTACTTAACGCTGTTTCGCAGCGAGGACATACGGGTACTACTCTTAGGTCTTCGTAGAGGAGTCCTTTCTCCCACATTGTTTTGAGGAAGCTCCACGTAGTGTCAAGATATTTTGGATGCCTTGTCTGGTAGGCGTGGTCGTAGTCTAGCCATAATCCTAGTCTCTCACTAGCTTTCCTCCAATGCCCTATATAGTAGTCTACTAGTTCCTGGCATTGTTTAACGAACTTCTCTACGCCATAGTTTTCTATATCCTTCTTTGACTTAAATCCCAGCTTCTTCTCTACTTCTAGTTCTACTGGTAATCCCTGGGTATCCCATCCCGCTTGATCCCATACACGGTAGCCCTTCATCCTACGATAACGTAACTGTATGTCCTTGAGTGTCCGCCCCCTAGCATGGCCTACGTGCATGAAACCATTTGCTGTTGGGGGACCTTCTAAGAAGCGGAATAGAGGAGCATTCCGGTTTTTCTCCCAGGATTTTTCTTTTACTTTACGGTATATGTTGTTTTTAGACCAGTATTCTAGTACCCATTTTTCTACTTTTAATGGATTATATCTGCCCTTAAGACTCGGCTTCTCGGATAATGATACCACCCATGTACACCCCACTAGCGTGCCTCTATATATGTTTAACCATTAATTCCCCGAAGACCACGTTTCCTCCTGATTCGAGGGAAGCTGTTTTCCTAGTCTTTGAGTGGAGACTATAGAATCTTACTATTAGGCTTATATTCTATGCCAGCACTATACCCTACTAGGTTATCTGAAAAACCATGTGGTGATGTCATGTGATGGTTCCTAGAGGTACTGGTAGATTATCCATCCTTGAATACGCTCTTGGAGTAAATCGTGAGGGCAAACTATTCATTCTACCAACAAAGGTTGTATGGTCTTCTATTAGGCGCGTGGAAGACTTGCGCGAGCTGGAGGGGTTCACGGTTATCGTAGTGGATATAGCCTTTGACCCGGTGGTGTTGAGTAAGGATAAAGCTGAGGAATACGTCGTAAAAGACTATGAGGCTTTAAAAGACGTTGAAGCCTATGAGCAAAGACTACCGTTACTTATACGTAGAGTAGAAGTAGAGGGCAACAAGTATACCTTCTGGACAAAGAAGACTCGCCAAATGGTTTTAGAGAACTTGAACAAGTTGAAGAAAGAGTTAACGGAGAAGTTGAAGTTAAGATTCGTTAGAACTCAAATACCCTACTAAATCTAATAAAAGATCTCTATTTTTAAAGGGATACCCTTTATTTCTTAATGTTATTTTTAGTCTAGGCTAGACTTGAATATACTTTAATATTCTCTCATATCTTGGATTTCCCTTAACATGTTTTAGGGGCAATTTTCCGTAGAACAATAGTGTCTCAAGTTCAACTGGGTGTAAGTCTCCAGTAACTATTAGACTGTGAGGTGGTGGTGGATAGTCATAGTCTTTTAGGTATTTTATTAGATCTGCTTGAATCCTAGCCTCTCTACTACCTGCTCTAGCTATACCTACACCTATAGTCTCGTATAAAAGGGGTTGACAACCGTGTTTCTCGCAATATTCTTCTTCTAGTCTTAGCAAGATATCTGAAGCCTCTATTATACTCATTGCTCGTCCTTCATCAAATCTTATGTCGAGCAATACTAGTGTGTGGAGACCCTTCTCCATGTTTTCTCTAATAACTTGTATTGTTGTATAGGGCTTGTATTGTTCCTCGGGGTAAGTGAGGGTTACTATTCTACCAAACTTGTATACTTGTAATCCACTAAGAGAAATAGATGCTTGTATTCCAGATAATCCTGGCACTATCCTGTATTCTATCCCTTTCTTGGCTGCTTCTACTATTAGGTTTACATGTGTTGTAGCCATTAAGGGGTCTCCGGCAACTGCTAGTACAACGTATTTTTCTACTGCTTCACTTAGTATCGTTTTACCAGATTCTTCTTCGAGTTCCCTCCGCGTAATAAATTTCAGCTCTCCTAGGATTATCCTTTTTATTCTCTCATAGCTTAGTCCTGGGGCTATCGAGGTATAGGTTTCAAGGAATACTATGTCTGCTCTAGACAAGTGGTCTAATGCTTCGAGACTCATGTAGTCTATGCTTGTCCCAAGGCCTAGGATTACTAGAACCATTTATATTTACCTTGAAAGTAATCCGTTATTTAGGGATAAATAGTTTTAGAGTGATAGCATGGATTA
>JALUDQ010000070.1 GCA_027043985.1 Desulfurococcales archaeon | reverse complement strand
TTAACCTATCCCACATAAACACGTCCAACTCCTTTAACTCGCTCAAAACATACTCAAGCATAACCTGCTTAAGCTCCTCTCGAGAACTCCCAGACAAACCGGTTATCCTCAAGAATAGGTCTCGCCAGAGACCATGTTTCTCAATATAATATGCTATATAGAGCTGACGGCCAGAACCCACCACATATGATACATAAGGCAGTATACCGTAAGGTGATTCCGGAACAGCTACTAAGTCGTGGAGAGCTGCAGCCACAAAACCCTCACGGCTAACAACTGGTACATACTCCAATGCTCTATCCTCCCATTCCTATGTGATTTCATTTTTATCCAAATACGTGTTTAAGGTCTTGCCCTAATAGTTTTCATGGTTTTTCCTAGGTTCTAAATATCTTTTAGTCTTCTGACTAGAGATTTTATGGGATAAGGCCTGGTGCTGGTGGTGTATGTGTTCTCGAGGCTGGGCTCTCTTCTACGGAGTATTCTTTACCCATTTGATAAGGTTAAGCGTGTTGTCGAGACAGTAAGCTTCAATGGATTATCTGATTCCGGTAGAGAACTATTACTAGCTCTGGTTGCATTAGGAGAGTTGCCCTTAAACTATACTCATCTTCCAAAAATAATTACTAGAACACTTAATACTAGAGAGCGTAGTAAAGCTACTATCCATGACCAAGTAAGGGTTCTCAAGGGAAAAGGATTAATAGAAGTTGACAATGTTCGCCAAGTCATAAAGCCTACTATGAAGGGCTTAGTTGTTGCTGGAAAATATACGGTTCTAGTGCGCATGGTGTACACGGTTCCCATGACGATAACGCTATTATTGTTGTTAACAATACTTAGATCATGGATACCATTATGGTTCCTATATACTGCTACCCTCATAGCCATACTTCACCATATCAGCAACCTACTAGTATTATTCATGAATCCATCTGAGAGAAGACTTAGCTCTAAGATTAAGGGCTTGATTAGACTCTTACCAGAATCACTACCAATAATACTATTCTTCGTGAACACGTGGAATAGGCTAAGGGATCCATTGGAGGCCAGCGTAGAGGTTCTTGACTTAGAGACTATGGATGTTAGGAGGAAAATAGCAAAAATAATAATTGAGTTAAGAGATAGGCTTAGCGCCGTTATTGATGCTAGCTCTTATATTTGAATATGTTTGTTTTGAACTCTATGGTGGTCTTTAATGGGTTTTCTTTGAATAATTCTATGTTTTTCCCAGCAACATTTACTTTTAGCCAGGCTTCAATGATTATC
>JALUDQ010000069.1 GCA_027043985.1 Desulfurococcales archaeon | reverse complement strand
TCTATTTCTGTGGGAGCGTGTTCTCCAAGCCTTCTAACATAGTTTACGTATCCTTCAACGTGTACTTTGTAGATGCTAGACCAGTCGGCGGGCTCGGGGTCTAATACCTCTATGTAGTCTGTTAAACCGTATTTCTCTAGGCCCTTAAACAATATCTTTAGTCTTAGAGGATTCTCGGGATGATGAAACCAGGGCTCGTGTTTAAGGTATACGTCGCTGTAAACTAGTTTAAACTCCACTCTTCAATAACCCTACCATACTATGTAGAGGCATAACTCTTAAGTCTTATCCCATGTAGATAAATGTCTGGGTAGAATAGAGCATTGTTTGTGAAAAATGTTGACCAGCTCCTGGATTCTTCTAAAACATGCAGTATATGCCTAAAAGCTAGGAGGACTGCTATAGAGTTAATTGAAGAAGGCTTAAAGGCTGCGGATCCCTACTCTGCTGTTAGGAAGCATTTATCAAGGATAGAAGACCAGGTAATCGTGGATGGGAGAAAGTTTTCACCAAAACATGTTTTCCTCATAGCGTTGGGTAAAGCTTCCATCCCGATGACTCTAGCAGTAGAAGACGTTCTAAGCGATCTAATAGCTAGCGGGGTAGTATCAGCTCCAAAATATTCTCGCGGAGTCTTCAGTAAACTCCCCCGTAGGGTAGAGGTAGTATGGGCTGGGCACCCAGTACCCGATGAAGATAGTGTTAGAGCCGGAGAAAAAGCCTTAGAGATAGCTGAACGTGCAAGTGAGGAGGACTTAGTATTAGTTCTAGTTTCTGGTGGCGGCTCAGCCCTCATGGAGAGACCAGCAGATGATATAAGTCTAAGAGAACTCATGGAAACCACTAAATTGTTGTTGAAGAGTGGGGCAACTATAGACGAGATAAATACTGTTAGAAAACACTTATCATGGTTTAAGGGTGGTTGGCTTGCAAGGAAGGCTTATCCAGCAAACCTCGTAGCACTAATAGTATCAGATGTTGTAGGAGACCCCTTGGAGACAATAGCTAGTGGGCCAACAGCACCCGATCCAACAAGGTTCGAGGACGCGTACATGGTCTTAAAACACTATGGGTTATGGGAGAAGCTCCCAGAAAAGCCTAGAGAATACATTGAGAAAGGCTTGAGGGGAGAGGCTCCAGAGACACCCAAGCCAGGCGATAAGGTTTTCGAAAAAGTCTATAACAAGGTGGTTGCAAGCAATATAGTCTCCCTTAAAGCAATGGAAGAAAAAGCCCGTAGCCTAGGATACAACACAATAATACTGACATCGAGAA
>JALUDQ010000068.1 GCA_027043985.1 Desulfurococcales archaeon | reverse complement strand
ATACCTCTATCCCTTGCCTCCTCCAACGCGTCTCTAATAACATCCCCTATCATTTTTGGGTGAACAGGCCCTGTACCAGCACCACGATAATAGGTTCTACCCCAGGGGTCTCGAGCAAATATTACTAATACGTTAGCATGGAGCCTACTAGCTAGCTCTACTAGCTCGGTACCACTGAGAGTTGAAACATATGTTCCATAACGATCCTCAATATTGAATTGGAGTACTCTTACAGGCCTCTCATACCATTTACGTTCTTCTCCGTTCAACTCAATTGAACCTCTCTTTGTCTCTTATATAGTAGGGATACCTGGCTCTCCTTATCGAAGACGTGGATATTCGATAAATCTAGTGCTACCTTAACTTTACTCCCTATCTCGTAGTGATGGCTCCCGCTAATCTTTACTACGAGGATCATACTACCTGTGTTTAAGTGTAGAATTGTGTCAGAGCCGAGAGCTTCAACAAAGTCTACTGTACCCTCAATCCATGAGAGCTTCTTAGCTGTGGTAGGGGCGTGTCCTTCAGGGTATATGTGCTCGGGTCTAATACCAACTATTACTGTCTTACCATTATATTCTTGGAGTACGGGTAAGTAGTCTCTCGGCAGCCTTACCTTAAAGTCACTAGCATCTAGTATTATCTCATTATCTCTTATCTCAACAGTTGCGTCAAAGAAGTTCATTTGAGGAGTACCAACAAAGCCCGCGACAAAGACGTTTGCTGGCTTCAAGTATATTTCATCGGGCCTACCCACTTGCTGTATCTTACCCTTATTCATAACCGCTATACGGTCACCCATAGTCATTGCCTCTACTTGGTCGTGGGTAACATAGATTGTTGTAACCTTTATCCGGCGTTGCAGTTTCTTCAACTCA
Organism: Desulfurococcales archaeon; assembly: GCA_027043985.1. GTDB lineage: Archaea > Thermoproteota > Thermoprotei_A > Sulfolobales > WANQ01 > JALWGO01. Next base: position 4,353 of record JALUDQ010000068.1, on the reverse strand, counting down.
CTCCTCATCTTCACTCTCAATAACGCGTCGAGATTACTTAGTGGCTCGTCCATTAGGAGCACATCTGGTTCAACTACAATAGCTCTTGCAACTGCTACTCTCTGTCTCTGTCCACCCGATAACTGGTGGGGATATCGATCCAATAGCTCAGATATCTGGAGGAGTTCAGCTGCCCACTTAACACGTTTATCTATTTCCTCCTTGGGGAACTTCTTGATCTTTAACGGGAAGGCTATGTTATCGTAGACTTTCATGTGAGGCCATATAGCATAGCTCTGGAAGACCATTGAGACATTGCGTTCTCTAGGCGGTAGGTAGGTGACGTCTCTGTCTCCAAACAATACCCTGCCTTCATCGGGCTTCTCTAAACCAGCTATTACTCTAAGTGTAGTTGTTTTACCACATCCACTAGGCCCTAATAATACTATAAATTCTCCATCACGTATATCTAAGTCTATACCGTTTACTGCTATTGTTTTTCCAAAACGTTTAACTATTCCCTTAAGATGTACGTCTACCATCGGGTTACACCATTACTTGAGTGTTATACCCCACATAGTGATCAAGTATTTTCTCGCTATGAACACGAATACCATGGCGGGGAATATCATGATGAACCCCGCCGCGAATTTTATGAAATCGGGTGCGGCCATGGCTGAAGTTAGAATAAATGCGGGGAGAGTTCTGTTGGTGAGTGTTAGAACTGATGCAATGAATACCTCGTTCCAGGACATGATGAAGGTGAAGATAGCTGCAGCCGTTAAACCCGGCAAGGCTAATGGCATTGTTATCCGGAAGAAGGCTCCCTTTCTATCAAGTCCAAAGATCATTGCTGCTTCCTCCAACTCCTTTGGTACACCAGCAAAAATACTCGATGATATTATTATTACGAACGGTAAAGCCATTGCCGTATGTGCTAAAGCCACGCCAAGCAATGTATCATTAAGGCCTAGCCTAATATATAATGTTACTAGTGGTACTGCTATTACTAGTATGGGGAACATACGTAACCCTATGATTAATAGTTTAAGTGAATCTTTTCCGCGGAACACGAATTTTGCGAAAGCATAGCCTGCTGGGAGGCCGAGGGCAAAGCTTATGATTATGGTTATTACCGCTACTATAACGCTATTAATTATTGCGCGTGTCGCTCCTAGATCTAATAGTTTTTGGATGTGTTCTAGAGTGTAATGTAATGGTATTAATATGTTGGGGCTATAATAGTCTGTTTTACTAGCAAAAGCATAAAGTATGGATATTACAAATGGTGTTATAACCCATAGAACAGCCAGTATAACTAGTCCAGCAACGATTATTTTCCTTAGATAATATTTTACTATAGATGATTCCTCCACGTTTACCCACCTTCTTCAAGGTATTGTGCTCTAAATAACTTGATGTATATGTAGCCTATAGTTACCGATATAGCAGCAATAATTAATGCATAGATAGCTGCAACTCCAGTATGCCTTAACTGTACTTGTTCATAATATGCTTCTCCTGCTAGTACGGGTATATCGCGTCCAGCTAAAACCCATACTACACCGAATATTTGGAAGGCGAATAGTGTTCTAATGATTAGTGCAGCTTGGAGGCTAGGTTTTAGCATTGGGAAGACTATGTATCTAAGCCTCTGCCAGACATTTGCTCCAAAAACTTCGGCGGCTTCTATGTGGTCTTGGCTTATCATCTGTAGTCCAGCAAAGAGTATTACGAATACTATTGCTGTTGCCCTCCAAACTTCTGTTAATACTATTGCTAGGAACTCCATGGGCCGATACTCGTAGCCGAAGAAGTATATTGGCTCTTTTATCAATCCTATATTCATTAATAGCTTGTTGAAGAATCCATTAGTAGATAACATGGAATACCATATAAGACCTGCAGCAACATCACTTATAGTTAATGGCAGGATAACAAGGTATAATGCAGTATTACGACCCCAAAACTTCATGTTAAAGAGCATGGCTAGGCCTAAAGCTATAGCTACTTGTATGGGTATGATTACTAGTACAAGGAGAAAAGTATCAGTCAATGCTTCCCAAAACTTTGAAAACGGACTATTGAGGAGGTACTCGATATTCTCTAAGCTAAAAGCACCGTTCTCAGTAAATGCGAGGTACAAGCCTTGAGCGAGAGGATAGCCTATGAAGAATAATAGGTATGCAAGTGAAGGCGCTATCAGTATATACGGTAAATACTTCTCCATTACCGATACTTTACTCATATCAAAAAACACCCCGCGGAAGAGAGGAGACATGGGTTTAATAATCAAAAAAGAGTAATTGTTTTCATAATCCGGGTTCTATCTTTAAGACTTTGAATCGGGTGGTGGTAGTGGTGCTCCAGTCTCTTGGAACAGCTTGTTTAGCTCTGGTGCTAGTTGTCCTAGAACGGTCTTAATGTCCTCGTTGTTGAGCACTATTCTCTGGAAGGCTGTTATGTAGATGTTCTTGAAGTCTCCGCCCTTTGCTCCTAGGCTAGGTATTAATGCTACTAGTGCGTCTGGTGTTGATAACTGGTTGTTTACTCCCTCAGCTAGTATCTTTAATGGCCCAGAAGTTACTTTTGCTGAAGCCTCCTGTACTGTTGGGAAGAATCCAACGTTTTCTAATACTTTCACCTGAGTCTCTGGTCTAGTCAAATACTCTATTAGCTTCCAAGCAGCTTCCTCGTTTGGTGCATTCTTTGGTATTGCTAGACCAGCTATTACTAGTATAAAGCCTCTACCCTTCGGACCAGCTGGTACTGGTACTACAACGAACTTATCTGGCTCGCTGGTAATAGCGTCCTTGATTCTAGCGGTGTGATCCCATGCAATCCATACTTCTCCTTTTAGTAGCGGATCAGCCATAGCATCCCATGTGGTACTGCTTGGATGCACGTATTTCCACAGTTCCTTTAAGTATTGCCACATTTTTACAGCATCATCGCTGTCAAAGTATTTTACTTGTGCCCCAGTAAATGCTGGGTATAGGTAGCCGTGTAGGAATCTCACGAACAAGCCGTTTGGTCCAGCAGGGAATCCTACTTTTGGCCCACCAGTTTCCTCGTAGAGTTTCTTAGCCCATGCTAGGAATGCATCATAAGTCCACTTACTTGTTCCCTTTATTACATCTTCTTCTGTTAGTCCCTCGGGTAGGTATTTGAATGCCTCTTTGTTTACAACCATTACGTAGGTTGCTGTCATCCATGGAATATACGCCTTAATACCGTATAGCTTGCTGTAATCCTCTAATACCTTGGGGAAAGTTCTACCGGGTAATGAACCGAACTTGCTGAGGTCTTCTAGCCAGCCCTTGGATGCAAAGTAGTCTAATCCTCCGTGTAGTTCTCCTATTAAGCTAATAGTTACTTTACCAGCTTCCTCCTCTGCCTGTAGACGTGTAGCTAAATCATCGTAGGATAAGGCTACGAACTCTACGTTAATACCAGTCTCGTCTTTGAATTCTTTCAGTAGAGTTCCTTTAACAAATGCTTGCTCCTCTGGCGGGTTCAACTGTGTTGACGCCCAGATAATAGACGTTGGCTTTTGTTGCTGCTGCATCATGTATACTGCTACTCCGATAATAATGACGATGATAATGATGGCTATTGCTATTCCAACTGTTTTTGATATACCAGAATGTAGTCTCATAGGGTATCTTCCCCACTTTTCTCTAACTGCTACTGGTATATATAGATTGCTTTTTTAGTTTCAAGCGAATAATTTATCTACTTTTCTAACTATTTTACATTTGGCGACACCTATTTATTCCGGATACAAGGTTAGGAGAAACATTGTAGTCTCGGGGTAAGGGTTAGCGTCATTGGAGCTAGAGAAACAAGTTGAAGGAGTATTCCGAGAACTCGGTTTAGGTAGGCAGCACGCGAAGATCTATTTGGGCCTAGTCTACTCTGGGGGGAGGGCTACAGCTGAAGAGATAATTAAGAGAACTGGACTACCAGCAAGTACCGTGTATAAGGGGTTGAAGGAGCTTGAAAACAAGGGCTTAGTATTATCATTAGCTACTAAGCCTAAATCCTACATGATAGTCTCGCCATCCAGAACAATAAACCAGTTAATAGAGAACAAGGTTGAAGAGATACTAGCCCAGGCTAAACACGTCTCAAATATAATAGAAGCCAGTATCCTATCACCCCAATCAGTTAGAGAACCAGTCTACTCAAGTATAAACGGTTGGAGCAATATAATAAGCCTCGCCCGATACATTATTCAGGCGGCGAGAAACGAGGTACTAGTATTCACGCCCATTCACGTATTAGACGAGTTCTCATGGGAGCTAGAAGAAGCCCGCCACCGAGGAGTATACGTTAGCCTCGTACTATCAAACAAGTTCCCAGCCCCCTACG
>JALUDQ010000067.1 GCA_027043985.1 Desulfurococcales archaeon | reverse complement strand
TTATAGCTATAGGTATTCTCTTAGCACGAGGAATACCCCGGGCTATCAGTGGTAATTCGATATTCTCTAAAACAGTAAGTCTATTTATCAAGTTGAATTGTTGGAAGACAAATCCTATTTTACGGTTGCGTATGTATGCTAGTTTCTTATCGTTAAGTTTAGAAACATCCATACCATCTATAAGTATTCTTCCTTTAGTAGGTCTGTCGAGTAATCCAATCATGTTTAATAGTGTTGATTTACCTGATCCACTAGGCCCCATTATTGATATAAGCTCTCCTTTCCTTACGCTCAGCGTTACTCCGCGTAGACCATATGTTATTACCTCCCCTACTCTATAGATTTTAACTACCTTCTCTAGTCTAATGACTTCTTCGCTTTGAGAGGATGCTAGCATTATTGGTGCCTCTGTTTTTATGGTGGTATCAATAAAGCTTATAAATATATCTACAGATATATTCCTTTAGAGGAGGAATATTGTTCAGTGATACAGAGTTTCTAAAAGTAAGGGGGCTTTTCAGATATATCATACTATACGTATTAGCAGAAGAACCTCTCCACGGCTACGCTATAATGAAAAAGATAAGAAGACTCTTTGGCAATACTTATACGCCAAGTCCAGGAGTCTTATATCCAACACTACAATTCTTAGAAGAAATGGGTCTTATAAGATCATACATTAGGGGAAGACGAAAGATATACGAGATAACTGAAAGCGGAAGAAAATTATTAGAAGAACATAGAGAAGATGTTGAAGATTTCTTAATGAGAATAAATTACTTGAGGAGATTTGCAGAAGAGACGAGACTTGTAGAAATAGTTGAAGTCTTACGCAAACTCTATGAAAATAAGATCACGGTACCGGAGAAGGTAAAGAATGAGATAAGAAATCATGTAAAGGAAATTCTAGCGTTATTAAATAATACAATAGAAAAAGAGAAACAGAATACGTGAAACAGAGGAATTCTCGTAAGGATTCCATAGCGAATTAAAATATACTGGCCTGATATGTTTTCTCGGAGGTTGGTAGAAATCGTTAAGAATGATTGTAGCGGCATAGTATATGTTAGTATTGTTGATGCAGTAGAAGGTCACGGATGCCCTATTTGTAGACTACTCGTTAGAGCTGAGGAAGGGCTTATGAAATCAATACTGTATGAGCAAGTAAATGATCCTCATACACGTGAGAGAATTAGAGAGAGCCTAGGATTCTGCCCCTATCATGCGTGGATGATTTCAGACATAATTTCAAGAGAGCCAGGAATAGACGGCCTAGGAGCCTCAATCA
>JALUDQ010000066.1 GCA_027043985.1 Desulfurococcales archaeon | reverse complement strand
GCCATCATGGGGTCTATGGACTACTGGTGGTGATACGTTCATAGACTATGTTATAACAACTAGTGGTGGTGTGAATATCGCATCAAAGTATAGTGGATGGGTTAAACTAGACTATGAGGAAATACTGACTCAGGATCCAGAAGTAATCATAGTTAGTATTATGGGTACTAGGGAAGATGCTGAGAAAATATTCAATGATATAGCTAATAGCCCGTTAAACCAGACAACAGCATTCAAGAATGGTAGAGTCTATGTGTTTATAGGTGAAGCAGACGACGTGTTAATGAGGCCGGGGCCACGTATAAGTACTGCTATAAAGATATTATCACAAGTACTGCATCCAGAAGTATTTGGCGAGATAAATAGGAGTGATGTAATAAAAATGCCTTCACAGAAGACTATGGGATACGAACTAGGCATTACTAGTATTGGAGCTGGAGATGGTGTAAGGATTGAGTATTAGGAGAATCTACAAGCTTAGGATGAAACGTTTTTTATTCTCTCTTATATTTTCCCTAACTCTGTTATTTCTTATTGTAGTTTTATCCTTATCTATTGGTTCCTCAGAGTATGGGTTCTTTGATGTACTAAGATTGTTTTATCACGACTTCCTAAAGGTTTTCGGCATTAACTCGCCTAAGCCGGGTGGTTATGATAGGATAGCAGTGATAATATATTCTATTAGGCTTCCTAGAACCCTCATAGCGTTACTAGCTGGTGCGGGACTAGGTGTTGCGGGGGTTCTCATTCAAGCTATAACACGTAATCCTTTAGCTGAACCATTCCTTCTCGGCTTATCATCTACTTCTCTCACGGTCGTAGGGGCATCTATATTATTGGTTCCGGGGTTACTCTATGTTCGAGCTTATATCGTTCTTGTCGCCTTTCTCGGTGCTCTCCTCGGATTCTTCTTGACAATGAGTTTGAGTGAGCTAGCTGGCGGTAGTGCTTTAACGCTTATACTTGCTGGCATAGCTGTTTCATCTGCTTTTAGTGGGCTAGCACACATAATAGCTTTCCTAGTTCAAGTGAAGTTCAATACTCCCTTTCTAATATTATTGCTTGGCAGCTTCTCTAACGTGTTGAAAAGCGATATACTCCCCATGACTACTTCATTACTGATAGGGTTAATCGCTTCAATGATTATGTCAAAGGCGTTGAACGCTATCCTCTACGGTGATGAATATGCTAGTCAGCTAGGATATAATCCTAGACATATTAGAAGGCTTTCAGCACTATTCTCAGCACTACTCACAGGTGTTACTGTCGCTATAGCTGGTATAATCGGGTTTGTAGGCCT
>JALUDQ010000065.1 GCA_027043985.1 Desulfurococcales archaeon | reverse complement strand
CAGAAGGTCTCGGTCAGCACCACTCCAGCTCCCCCGGGCTGACCGATCCCCGGGGGAGCGATCACTATTCCCGGTGATCCTCCTCTAATGAGCGGTCAGCGTAGCCTCTCACTACTCTCCTAGCCTTCAAGGCTTTTGCTATATAGTTGAATGCTTTCTCCGGGTCAGTATGGCTTCCACAAGAGTATACGTCTACTGTAGCGAAACGGAACTCGGGCCACGTGTGGATTGTTATGTGGCTCTCCAATATTATTGCTACAACACTTACTCCCAACCCTATTTTCCACGTCTTTACTTCAAGTAGTTGCATGTTCCCTATTTCTGCCGCCTCTATGACAATTTTCTTCAAGTACTCTTCGTTCGACAAGATGCTCGGATCGCATTCGTAGAGGTTGCCGTAGACGTGTTGCCCTACCACCCTTTCGATAGGCTTCACTATTGCATTACTGATAACTTCCACCATATCCCCCTCCCCCTCATTGGCTTTGAGCACCCTAACCCTTTTAAATTTACCCCCCTCCCTTTATCAGTAGAACTAGGTTGCATAGTGTAAGGGATCACGTAGATGGCATCTGGTCTTAATATAGTTCAACCATATACTAAGTGTAGTTCGAGTGATGTATCATCGAACATAATAGTATTACCTTCTAGAACATACGTTGAGGAACTTGTCTCGCAGCTTGAAGAATTTGAGGTAAAATCTAGGGTAGAGGGCATTGACCCCTACTTTACTGTTACTGGTAAATACAAGGTTATAGATTTGACAATAGGGTCTACGGGTATAGGTGCTCCTAGCCTAGCGCTTCTAGTTGAAGAATACTCGAGGTTAGGGGGAAGAGTTTTCATAAAAGTAGGCTATGCTACAGCTCTAGATCCAAAGCTTAGTATTGGAGATATAATAATTGCTTCTGCAGCAGTGAGAGCTGATGGGACGAGTAGGCATTACGCGCCGATAGAGTATCCGGCTTATGCTTCCTATGATCTGATATGGTATACGATGGATATATTGAGAACTTATTCACGCATATATGACCACGAGATAAAATATTATACGGCGCCAGTACTAAGCGTAGACATTATATCTAATGTTGAAGAAATAGTACAGAAGTGGAGCAAGACCCGTGTATCGGCTATGGATATGGAGACGGCAACACTATATACTATGTCGAGCCTAAAGATGTTGAAGGCGTTATCAATACTAGTAGTTAATAGTAGTATACCGCATGGAATAATGCCGGGTGATCTTGAACGTGCTTCTGAGAGAAACGTTCAGGCAAAGAAGGTTAAAGACCGCTTACTTGAAGCCAGTAAACTTGTAGCCGAAATACTCGTACGTATAAGAGAGGAGTATAGATATCAACGTGAATTAGAGGAAAGGAGTCGTGGACATAGTTGAATACATTGATAAGGCCATTAGGATAGTAGAGGAATTAGACAAAGTACACTTAGAAGTATATGATGGAAAGACACTGAGTAGAGGAAAGAAACTAGAATTATACCAATTGACTACGGAGCTCAAGGAGACTCTTATAGCGATTAGGGTATTAGCAGAGAAATCATGCGGGAACAACAAAGCGTAACTCTTCAACATTTTCTACGGTGCAGAGATCGGGTATGCTTAGAGGCTTCTCACTGAAAGCAGAAGTAGGGCTCGCGTCAATAATCTCACCGTACACTAGTCTAGTTATCCTATTATAGTCACCCATACTACACTTACAGCAAACTAGAAGATTAGCGTTCAGAAACTCAGAGTAGACTTTAATAGCATAAACCTTTCTCGCTAATAAGCGTCCACGAGTATCATATTGTACAATGCTTTTAATGACAAGTTCTTCTGATTCAATTTCATCTATACGGCTCGTACCAGTTATCTCTAATACAAGGGTCTTAGAGCTAATCCTGTACGAGTTAACACGCCCATATATGTAGGACTCAATACCGTTAACCTCCTTTACATCAATAAGTCCTCTTGCTTTAAGGATATGCGTATTAACGGCATCAGCTTTAACTATACCAGTAACTTCTATCTGTTTACTCTCAATAGTATTTGATATAAGAGCTCCATCAACTACTATCTTGTCAGCTTCAACTAAGTTACTCCTAAGATAACCTTTTACAACAAGTAAATCCGTTCTTATTTTATGAGAACTATACCATCCACTCACTTCCCTGGTAAATCACCATTATAAATAACGAGTTTTAGGGATAAACAATTTTTGCTTAAAGAACCCGGCTTTCTAGTGGAGGTAACACGTGACCAAGACTATCGTTAAGATAAACTATGATAGAATAGATGAAATAGCTAAGCGTATTAAGGGTAAACTAAACATACCGTTAGATGACTTCACAAACCCCAAATACTATCCAAGTAAAAACGATGAACCGGAAAGTGTCCTTAGATACTTTTTCTTCATGGTTGCAATAGACCATAGACTCAGTAGACCCAACCGCGACTATGAGGGCATAGTTGACGGGGAATTCTTCCATGGAGCCGACCTATTATATAGATTAGGGGCTAAGAAGTACTACGAGGATCCCAAATGGTTTACACCCGAAAATATGGCTAATCTAACACTCGAATCAGTTAGGAACTGGTTAGCGGTAAGTAAACCAAAGCCCGTTGAGCCTCCAGACCTAGAAGTACGCTTAATGCTTCTAAGGGATGCAGGACGTAAGCTCTTAAAACTATATGATGGCATGGTTATGAAAATCATAGAAGAATCCAAGAACTATTTAAAAGCACTCCACGGCGGACTAATAGATAGATTAAAAGTATTTAGAGCATATGAGGATCCCGTTGAAAAGAAGCCATATCTATTCTACAAGTTCATTAATAGGAGAGGACTCTTCAACCCAGTTGATAAGGAGAACATAGAGATACCAGTTGACAATCATCTCACAAGGATAGCATTGAGACTTGGAATAGTCGAAGTAGAAGGAGTATTAGAGAAGAAGATCTTGGAGAAGAGAGAAGTTGAGTGGTGGGAAGACGTCGTATTAAGAGTAACTGTTAGGAAAGCATACAAGCTCCTCGCGGAGAAAATAGGTGTTGATATAGTATTGCTAGACGACTTTCTATGGATGTTTGGGAGAACATGTTGCTTAAGAGATAAGCCTTCTTGTAGAAAATGTAGTGAGAAGTGTTCTAAAACCCCTTGGTGCGTGAACGGTAGATGTATTCTATATGATATATGTAGTGCTGGTAGAGGATTAAAGCCATTATACTATGAGCACACGTATTTGAATACATGGTATTATTAGCGTTTCTCCACTTCTCCAATAGCCCATAGAGTTTTTAAATAAAGCAATAACTTGATACCTATTATAGCAGATATGGGTAACTCTATCTATCTATATTTACTCAATGGTGATATATTATGGCTTCACGAGTACTACTAATAACATTTAAGGCTCCAAGAGAATTAATAGAAGAAGCAGATAAACTAGTGGAAGCCGGACTTTTTTCCAGTAGAAGCGAGGTTCTACGATATGCATTAAGTATGCTGATAAATAATTATAGAACATACACTATGAGTCAAGAGAAACCTTCCTGGCATCCTCCTAGAACGCCTTGATTCTCCCATAAATACATCTCAATAATTACCTAGAGCGCCCAGAAGCCTATCAAGAAGCTTTAAGAGTATAGAAGTAAAGATGGAATATTTTAGGGGAACGGTGACGGCTATGAGTAAGAGGTATCCAGAAGAAATTGAGCAGATAAGAAAGAGTTTATCAGGAGACGAGTTGAAAGTCTTCGATTATTTTCTACGAAACATTTCTGTCGGTGAAATAATAGCTGTAAGAGAGCTACAATACCGCTATAAGGTTGAGAAACCACTTGAAGTAATATTTAGACTCATAAACAAGGGTTTAATCGAGAAAGGCGAGGGATGCTACAACTTATCTAAGGAGTTGAGAGAACTCTTATGGAGCCGAGGTTTTAAAGCAAGGTATTGAGAGGTCTAAGGCTTATAGCTTTTCTAAGTTCTTCTGGTTCTACTTTTCGTTGATGTATAGCTCCGAGGAGAAGGGCTATTACGTGTTTGCATGGGTGATTTGCTCTTCTCTCACATTCACAGCGCCATGAGCCCTCACTTAAACGTATTTCAACATCACATCCGTCAACTTGACCTGCTATTGTACCTAGTTCTCCATCGTATCGGAGGTCTGTGATCTTATCTTCTAATAGAATGTTTAGTGCTGATTCAAGTATGTTTTCGTGTAATGTTATATTAGGTGATAGAATATTGGCAAGACCTTCCAATAATTTTTCATTAGAGTCAACGTTTACTTCGAAGACCTTGCCAACAGCCCTCCTTAGATCAGCTAGTAGTCTCATTTTATTTATCTTCGATCTAATAGCATTACTCCATTCTTCTACAACATTTATATCTGCTCCAGCGTAGTCTAGCACCCTATTCCTAACCCTAATCATAACGGGTGCTGGTGCAAGCGGACCTACTACAACAACCTCTCCTGGATTAAGTGCCGGTAAGTTATCTAGAAGATCTTGACTTAACTGTTCACTAGCATCTCTTACTGCATCCTGGTCTCTCGGATTAACTATCCTTGAGATTATCTGTGATTGACACTGACTTAATAAGTCGGAGTCTATTTTACTTGGACGCTGTGTTATTGCTACAAGAAATACGCCGAACTTTCTTCCCTCAGCAGCTATCTTAGATATTATTTCTCTACTCCAAGTATCCTCATAGCTCTTTGGCGGAGCAAACCTATGGGCTTCCTCAAGTATTATTACTACGGGGTAGGGGTATTTCTCCCCCCTAAAACCGCGCTTATGTCTTACTCTCGCATTGAATACCCTCGTTAAGATATTGTTTACAAGGTGGTCTTGTACCTCTTTTCGTAGCCCGCTTAGATTGAATATCGTGACGTGCCCGGGCTTTAATATCTCTCTTAATGGGATTGTTTCTGAACCATATACTCCGATTCTCATGAGATTCTCAATATACCTTATAACATCATATCCCGTATCAATGTCGCGTTTTAATCCAAGCCAGAGTCTTCTCAAGCTGAGATCTATTCTATTCTTGTATCCAACATCTTTTTCGAGGTTACTGAGATCTATATTCATTTTCTCCTTTAATAGTTTGGAGAAGTTTGTCTTAAAGTTATTAAGAGACTTACCGCGCGTTGGGAGAATTTCCAAAGACATAATAGCTGTTTCTATAAAGTCTTCTAATGCTTTTGGTGTAATAAGCTTGGGGTCGTTAAATGCCTCGTAGAGTACGTCTGCAAGTGTTTTTGCTCCATAGAGTACCGCTTTCTGTCTATGAGCATTAGCTGGTATGCCTGCAATTGCTGCTAGTTCCTCTAGGCTCAAATTCCTTATACTTATACGGTATA
>JALUDQ010000064.1 GCA_027043985.1 Desulfurococcales archaeon | reverse complement strand
AGAGATGAAGTAGAATTCATTGAAAAACTCCATGGAATCAACTATAATAGTAGGGGTTATCTAGAGAACATGTTTGAAACAATTAGTAGTGTTTGCTCAATGTTTTCTTCTTATCTTTAACGCTATGTCGGGTCTCCCATATTCTTTTATAATGTCTTCTAAGGTGATGAGCTCGTTCTCGTAGTCTTCTATTATTTTTCTTGGATCCCTCTTGTCTGGGGGTCCATAGCCTCCTCCACCAGCCGTTTCTATTACTACCTCATCTCCCTTCTCAACTATTATGGTATCCTTGCTCTTCAATACTATTTTCTTCCCACTAGGTTTAACGACATAGTATTCTGCTGGTCTTCCGGGTTTTCCTCCAAGGAGCCCATAGGGTGGGTATTTTACTCTCTCGCCAATTACTGTTACCTTAGCGTTATCTGCTAGTATCCTGAATGCCCTGATCACACCCATCCCCCCACGCCACTGACCCGCGCCACCGCTTCTTGGTCTTAGCTCGTATCTTGTGAATAGTAGGGGTAGTTCTCTTTCTATGACTTCTATTGGAGTGTTCATTGTGTTCGTCATATTGCAGTGGGATGCATCCACTCCATCTAATCCCTTTCTCCCACCATATCCTCCAGCTATGGTCTCGTAGAAGGCCCACGTCTTTTTCTTCGCGTAGTCTACTCCTCCTATGAGCAAGTTGTTCATAGATCCACATGAGCCAGCTGGTACCTTCTCTGGTATGGCTTTTGATAACGCGAGGTATATTACATCGACTATTCTCTGAGCTGTTTCAATACTTGCTCCAACGGGGGCTGGATACTCTGCATAGACTATGGTCTTTCTAGGAGCCTTAATCTCTACCACGTGGTAGAATCCATCGTTGACTGGTAGTTCTGGGTCTAGAATAGTCTTTAACGCAAAAGTTGTTGAAGCAATAGTTACTCCCAGTGGAGTGTTTAGTGGTGCTGGTACTGGTGGAGAACTACCAGTAAAGTCTACTCTTATCCTATCACCCCTCTTATCAACTCGAACCCTTATTACTGCATCCTCTCCTTTCTTTCCAGCATCTTCTAAGCGGTCTTCAGCCCATACGTTGAAGTCGGGTAGCCTGGCTATCCTCGCCTTCGTTAATTCTTCTACGTATAATATTATCTCGTTGAAAGCCTCCACAACTGTTTCAAACCCGTATTTCTCAACTAATCCCACTACTTGTCTCCCACCGGTATCCATAGCGGCTATTTGTGCCCTCAAATCACCTACTATGACCTCGGGGCTACGGACATTTGCTAAAATAAGCTTCAATAAATCCCGGCGTAAGGCTCCCTTCTCCATTATTTTA
>JALUDQ010000063.1 GCA_027043985.1 Desulfurococcales archaeon | reverse complement strand
ATAAAAGACTTCTACTATTATACTCTGGTATCGTTAGCCAGATAGCGGTAGCAGATTATATAGTAGCAAGCATTGAGAGAGGGGGAGTAAGTTCCAAGTATTATAGTGATATTTGTAGAGAAGCCCCCTGGCTATGCTCTCCATTAGATAAGAAATAGTGGTGACGGGGATGGATGACAAAGGTATATTATTGTATAAGTTCTCTTTTTCCCCATTAGAAGACATTATAGTGCCCGGGTTTTCTAGTAAGTTTTCTTTTACCTTTTTCACAAGACTTTTACCCGATTACTGGGTTAGTTATTTAAAGAAGCTTCACCTATCTCGGGAGCCGTTGAAACCTTATCGTTTTTCTCCGGTGTTTAGTGGTAAAAATGCATTGTTTAAGCGTGGTAGGAATCACGTAGTGGTCTTGCGTGCTGGTAGAGCTTATTGGTTTAATGTGGCTCTACTGGGCTTTGAACCCGAGCTTGATTTTAGGGATCGTTTAAGGGTTTTTGGTAAGGAGCTAGTGGTTAATGAGATAGGTTTTGTTAGGAAGGAATTCGGAGAGCTTGTGGGAGATGGGGTAGAGAGTTTTAAGATGATTTTTCTTACACCAACACTATTATCTCCTAAGCTTTGTTTCCCACCTAGGCTTCGTATTGAAACCCCCATGGGTGTTTTTAGATTATATCCACAGCCTTGTCTATGGGTTCGGAGTCTTGTATTGTTTTGGAACAAGTATGCTCCAAAGGATCTAAAGTTTAGAGATGGATACAAGTTGTCTAGGCTCGCTGACATCTATTTAATGGAGACAGGCTATGATGTGAGACCTATTACAGCCTATTACACTAAGAATAGAGAACTAATAGAGCACCGTGGATTCGTAGGCTGGATAAAATATAAGATAATAGACAAGGACTTCGCTGAGAAGATAACTCCATTACTAAGACTTGCACAACTATTTGGAGTAGGTCGTAGTAGGAGTATAGGATTCGGATATACTGATATAGAATTCGAGACAGCCTAGTTATTTACAAGGGCATATTGTTTTATTCGTCTTATTTCAATGAGTTTCCTGGTTAATGATTTCTTGTGTTTTCTTTACTTTGACGTATTTTGATGCTTTCTTTTTGAGTTTTTCATCATCTGTAACGAGTATTAGGTTCTTCTTTATTGCTAGGAGTAGATATGATGCATCATATATTGTTAGTTTTTCTCTAGCAGCTAGTTCTATTACTTCTCTTTCATTTCCCTGTATATTTTCTATTCTGATTATATCGAATATTTTAGATAGTATATCAGCGAATTCTAGCATGGTTTCTCTATCTATTTGCTTTAAGAGCAAATATTCTTTCCAGACCGCGTTTAGAGCTTCGTATCGTGCTAAGTCTATTGTTGAGCCTTGTCCAAGTACTCTCAGTATACCTCTTTTAACTAGATTTACTATTGAGCTAGCATCAAATAAATACATTATCTATTCTCCCTATACTCTCTGATAATACGTGCTATTTCTTCATCCGAAATGTTTTTCATTTTAATACTTAGTTTCTTAGCTTTTTCTTCTAGTTCTTCTAGTATTTTCTTCTTAACCTCTTCTTCAAGAGCTCTCCTTATAACTGGACCAGGCTTTACTCCGTATTGATCGAGGAGCTTCTTTAGTTTTCGGGGTATTTTAGCTGAAACTGTTACATAGCTCACAATACACCTACCCATAGGTAGACATATATAGTCTACATATATAAGGTCTACACTATAATCTTTATAATCTTTATGGGGGCTCTTGAGCATCTAATTTACTTTATTTTTATATGTTTTTAGGGGGTTTGTTGGGGAAATATTGTTTAAGGGCTATTGTTATTTTTGTTGTGTCCTGGCTAGTGAGGGGTGTGTTGGTGGTCTTGTATTCGAGGTTTCCTCGTAGTGGAGTTGATTGGAGGGAGGTTTTGAGGGAGCTTCAGAGTCGTGCTAGGATAGTTCCAGTACACTTGTTGGAGAATATTATTGGCTCTATGACTACGTATCCTCACCCGTTGGGAGTGGAGGCTTTCCGCTTGTTCTGGCATGCTAATGCTAATGATCCACTGGTTTTCCGTGAGATTGCTAAGCTGGAGAGTGAGGTTGTATCGATGTTGGGGGACTTGTTGGGTGGAGATCCAGCGAGAGTTGAGGGTATGATTACTAGTGGGGGTTCGGAGGCTAATGTTTCAGCCCTATATCTTGCTAGGGAGCACGGCTATGATACTGTTTACATACCATTAAATGTTCATGAATCGGTTGTTAAAGCAGCACGTTTTCTTAGAATGAATATTGTTAGAGTAGGGCTCGGCTCAAACTATAAGATTAGCCTGGAAGATCTTGTGGAGAAACTCGAGAAGCATGGGAGAGGGGTAGTAGTAGCTACAGCTGGATCAACGGGGCTTGGACTAGTGGATCCTATCCCCGAGGTATCCAAGATAGCATTAGAATATGAATCAATTGTGCACGTGGATGCTGCCTACGGGGGCTTTATAGTACCGTTCCTAAAAGCGATGGGAGCACCACTACCAGATATAGGGTTCACTAATGAGGCGGTGGTATCGGTTACAATAGACCCCCATAAAATGGGTTTAGCGCCAATACCAGCTGGTGGCCTCGTAGCGCGTAGTAGGGAGTGGTTTGAACCACTCTTATTCGATTCCTCCTATCTCCCCATGGGTTATCAGAAGGGATTATTTGGTACGAGGACTGGGGGGAGTATTGCTGCTACCTGGGCTGTTATAAAGAGCCTTGGTTTCGACGGCTACTTGAATATTGTTAGCGAGTGCATGAGTAACGCGGTATTCCTAGCGGGTTTCGCGGATTATTCTCCGAGACTAGAGCTAGCAGCTAGACCAGAAACACCTATCGTGTGTATTAAGCCTAAGGGGGTAGAAGCTAAAAGAGTACTAGGCGAGCTGTGGAGGAGGAAATGGTATCCCTACCACTGCGGTATAGTTGATGGTGTTAGAGTAGTAGTAATGCCCCATGTAACGAGGGAGAAGCTCCAAGAATTCGCTCAGGTGTTAGACGAGGTTGTTGGATCCCTACAGGCTAGCAGTACGTAAAGTATTATTCACCTTGCTCGAAGCATCTAAGAAGACAAACTTTATCGAATACAATTATTTAAAGGAGAAAACCAGGCTTGCCAGCCAGGTATTACTAGATGTTTTAGAAGAATTGAGTAAGAGTGAGGAAATAGTATTAGAAGCTGGTGGAGTAGTAGTAGCTTCAAGAATAGGTCTTGTAGAAGAAGCATTACGCTACGGAGTACCAGTTGACCGCGCAAGCCTATACCTAGACTGGAGAGACTTCGAAGCATTAACAGCAAAATACCTACAAGCCCACAGCTACAAAGTATACCGTAATCTAAGGCTCCCACCACCCCATGGCCTGGAAATAGATGTACTAGGCCTCGGCCCCAGGTACACGGTTATAGTAGACTGTAAGCACTGGAGTCCAGGCTATAGTAAGAAGTGGAAGCTTAGGAGGGCGGTTGAAGACCACTTAGAGAGAATAGGTAAGCTGAAGAATAGGCTATGGGTTCTAGCAAGAAAATACGGTGAAGAGTTAAGGAGTATTAAGAAGATTGTCCCAGTAATAGTAACTCTAACCGATCCAGGAATAAGGCATATAGGGAGAGTACTCATATCGCCCATTAACACTTTCAACGACCTCCTATTAAGCCTAGACGCTATAGTAGAAGAACTTGGAACAATAGTATTACTAGAGGACTAGGATCTCATAGAAACACATGGTTCTACGTGAACAATTACATCAACATTATATTTCTCTTTAAGCCTCCTCTCTACTTCATCGGCTACGCGGTGGGCTTCTTCAACACTCATAGATGGGTCTACGCGGATAACTATGTCTCCTTGATAATAGCCTCTACGTATCATGCGTAAACGGATACTGATTACTTTGAGCCCGATCTCCTCAATCTCCCTCCTAATATTCTTAATGAGACTGGGTTCTGGCGCTATATCGCTCATAACCTTGATGAAGTCTCTAGCTATATCGTAGAGCTCATAGAAGAGGTAGCCAACTATTACTACGGCTCCAGCATAGTCTATTAGGTAGTAGTAGACGGAGCCCAAAAAGCTCGCAGCAATAACGGTAACACTCTCTATGAGCTCGCTAACAGTAAAAACAGCGTATGGGGCAAAGTATTCACCAGCTCTCTTAGATAAGAATATAGCTATAGCGTAGAAGATGAATCCAAGAAAAGCATAGAATGGAGCTATCGGGGAAACCTTATAGGGCTCAATAGATGACAACTCCCATACTGAGAGACCAGCAGCAAAAGAATACGCCATAATAGTGGTAAATGCTCCACCAAAGCCCAGCCTATGATGACCATAATGGTGGTCTAGATCGGGTGGGAGAAGAGACTTACGATAATAATATACTGTTGCAATAATTGACACAAAATTAGCAATACTGGTAAGAGCATCAACAAACAAAGCTCTAGAACCATAAAGTATACCGCCAACTATCTTAACAGCTCCCCCAAGTCCGCTAAACAACAATATAGCAGCTAGTATCAGCTTATAGTCCGCTTTCTCTCCCACCACGTTTTTTGCCTAAGAACACGGATAGTAAGAAACAATTATAAATAGATTCCGGGTGAAAACAGGGTAAAACAAGATATAATACAGTATCAATGGTTATAGGAGTGCTGCAACGTGTTTTAATAGTGCTCGGTGAATAACATCGGCTCTCTCATGAGTCTCCTTCTCCGCTTCAATAACTAGTACTTCTCGGGCAATACGCTTACCTAGTAACTCGACGTAGAATCTAGTTCTACGGTCAATGAACTCGATGTAATCTATTCTAGCCTCCTCGTCGAGGTTAAAGCGTCTCCGAAGCTTCAACCTCTTAACAACTGTTTCAATGGATAATGGCTTCAAGTATACGAGTAAGGTTGTTTTGGGCAGAAATAATATAGTGTCAACCATCATTTTAGTAAGTTTTCTTATCTCTAAATCACTATAATCCTGTTGCTTTAACCAGTACTCAGTATAGGGGACAACGAGTAAGGGGTGGCTATCGAAGACCGTGTAGCCTTTTACTCGTGTAGTAGCTTTCAAGTACTCTCTAGTATATGATAGGAAGAACAATAATTGTCTCTCAAGAGGATTAAGTCCGTAGGCTTCCTCTATTACTTCTAACTGCCTATAATGGTATCCCCTCTTAGCGAGGACTTGTGCTGTAGCGGTTTTCCCGACACCATGTACTCCTACAATAGCAATAGTAGTCTTGTTTGCCAATCCTCCCACTAAAAAGGTAGGTCGTATTAGGTGTTTATGGGTTGAATGAACTTTGTTTATGAGTGAAAGTCCTTGGAATCTATGTATCAATAATACTGGTTGTGGAAGGAGATAATACTA
>JALUDQ010000062.1 GCA_027043985.1 Desulfurococcales archaeon | reverse complement strand
GTTTTACTGGGTTCTAGGATTGTTTACCACGGCTAGTACTAGTAGTACTACAGTATAGGATATTGCCCACACGGTATTAGTTATAATCTTACCGCTACTGGCTCCCAAAAACATATTGGGAACCACGAGAACTGCCCAGAAGATAGTCCCAGTTAATACTGCTGTTAACAATACGTTTACCTTTATCTTCTTGTCGAGATAATCATATAATGCTCCAAATACGGCTCCTAATACTAGTGAGAATACAAAGGTTATTAGAGGAGACAACATTAACACTATGGACAAATAACCCCGCAATATCTCCCCGCTTAACCCACCAGCTCCACCGTATCGTTCAACTATTTTCAACACCTCATCTACTGATGGCATGTTTAGAAAAGTTATAATGCCCACAATGACTCCGGATATGGCTCCAGCTATTAATCCGTGTAGAACGTATTTGCTTTCAACCACGCTCTACCACCTTAAGATAATATATCGCTAAGATTAGGGCTATCATAGTTATTATGCCATATACGGTTAGGAGGGAAGCAGCCGTATACCCGTATAGTTTTGTTAAAAACATTGCCTGGAAGTTCATTAAAGAATGAACTACCGCCAATACAAGATAAGCTAACATACCCTTCCCAAGCCTACTATAATATGCTAGTATACTTGTAGAGAACACATGGTACAGTGTTGTAGCAAACCTCTCATACACTGCCAGAAAGCCCAGCAGTAGGGAGAAGGCCATACCAACAAATAATGTTACACTCTGATTAAAGGCTACGAGCAATGTCTCGCCAAAACCAAAGCCTCCACCAATCCATAACGCATAGACTGTTTCCTTACCTCTAACGCTAACATACTTCAAGTATTCTTGGAGGAACCCAGAAACAAGGGCTGCATATAGTAGTATGGGTAGTAGTAGGTCTTGGGGAGGATTTTTCAAATCTATTCCAAGCATTTGAATAGGTATGTACTGGATTGACGGCTGGACTATAAGGATTAGTACTAGGAGACCGAGGCCTATTATGAATGGTTTTAGGAGGAACCCCTTCTTCTTGTAGAGTACTATGAGTATTAGGGTTGGCGCTAGTATAGTTAGTACGGGTATAGTGTAGGAGATCAATTAACCCGTCCCAGCTCCTAGGCAATTATTCCACTTTCTCAAGAACAACGGCAGTACCATACGCTAGGATCTCAGCTGCACCACCCATTATGCTAGCCGTACTAAATCTTACTCCAACTACAGCATTTGCTCCAAGCTTCTTTGCCTCCTCGATCATGCGCTCTATTGCCAAGTTACGTGATTGTTTTAATAGTTCTGTGTATTCTTTTATTTCTCCTCCAACAATGT
>JALUDQ010000061.1 GCA_027043985.1 Desulfurococcales archaeon | reverse complement strand
GAACTCGTTACCAGTAAATATCTTCATAGAAGCTATTGACTCAAATAAGTCATTATAAGTCTTGGGTAATAAGTCTACTAGAATTCTAAAGGATTCACGAGCATTCTCAGCTGGTATATTCTCTCTAAGATCCTCTAAGAGCTTATACAAATGATGGTTAATATGCTGGTAAATTTCTTGTCCAACATCTGGAGAATTCACCTTTCCTAAGAGCTTATAGTACAAGGTGTCCTCTAAAACAAGTATATCGCTTAGGAATTCACTATAATCCCAGTTGAAGAAGAGGTGGCTTTCATAGTCTATTGCATGCAGGGCTGTTAGTAGCTCGTATATTCGCTGGAAGATTCTACCCCTAGTCTTCACGTTTCTCTTAGGAGTTATAATGAGTGGGAAAGGCTTCTTAGAACCCAATGTATTGCTTATAGAATTAATGTGTAATGAGCTACTAGATCCTTCTACTGATATGCCGTAGGCTGTAATCATTGATATAGTGCTCCCCAAACGGTTCTCCAAGACCATGTTGCTTCCAATAAAACTAGAGGAGACTTCATCTTTATCGTATAGTGGGCTATCATCAGTATGTAATAATATCTCATCACTTAGATTACGTAACTCCTCATAGACTCTCTCCTCAAAGTTCTGTACTATTAGACTAGCTACTCCACCTATCTTCAAATCATTACCCTCTAAAACTAGCCCGGCTTTAAATATGGTTCTAAGCAGATAATATGCAGATACTAATTAAATAGGTTTCTAACAACGAGAATAGACACGTGGAGAATATGTTTAAAAGCCTACTGGAAAACCATAGTATAAGAACAATATATGAGTTATCTAAGATTGTTATGGGTAAGGATCCTGTTCACGGTTGGCCTCACGTAGAAAGGGTTTTGGGCCTTGTTTTAAGGTTATCGGAGAAGTATCGTGATAGAATAGACTTGGAGGCCCTAGTCGTAGCAACCCTATTACACGATATTGGGAGACGCTTTGAAGAAGACTATGGCGAACACCACGCGGTTATTAGTGCTAGGCTAGCTAAGCATCTATTAAAAGCAATGGGTTATAATGAAGACTTTATAGGTAGAGTTGAAGAAATAATATTATCCCATAGCTTCTCATTAAACAAGAAGCCAGAGAGTCTAGAGGCAATGATCTTAAGCGATGCCGATAAACTAGATGCTATTGGGGCTATAGGTGTTGTTAGAGCCTTTATGCTTGGAGGAGAGTGTAGAGAAACAATAGAGGATAAGATAAAGCACTTCCATGAAAAATTATTGAAGCTCAAAGAACTATTATACTTGGAGGAATCAGCTAGAATAGCTGAAAGACGCCATAGATTCCTCGAGGAATTCCTAAGAGAATTAGAAAGAGATCTTGAGGAATCTAGGGTCTACTAGCCTCAATACTGTATAGTTCCCAGAACACGTATCCAACAGAAGCTAGTGTGAATAGGAAGGCTGCTTGGGCTACAAAGTGTGGATTATACCTTACTATATCTAATACACCGAGCACTATGAGACCCGAGCCCGCATCAATGCTCAGCTTACTTGTTCCTAATACCCCTAGTCCTCTCAGCATACCTAGTACACGGTTATAGAGGTTTGGCACAATAACGAAACTATAGATAAAGGATACAACTATAGCCGTATAAGCTATACTAGCTCTAGCTCTATGGCTAATAATCGGTAAGTGCGTAAAGCCAAGCAATAGATTAACAGCTATAACGAGGAAACCAGTGTATCTCGCTAAGTCCATTGCAGCATCGAGACCCAAGTGAACTAGTCTATAACCCATATAGACTATGTAGGTCGATGAAGGTGAAATCAATATGTTTACAGCACCATTTACCTCTATCCAAGGCATTGATATGACTAGAAAGTACGCTACACCAGAAGTAGTAGCGAGAACCAGTGGAACAATATATCGGAGTATAAAGAAGTAGAAGACATACCTATTTCTCTGGCTCAACATAGAATCCCTCCCTAACTTTTCTACCATTCTGCATGTACTCTACAAAAACATAACCAAAGCTATGGGGTTCTACTGGTACGATTACTGGTATCCCACTGTAAACTATTGATATACTAGTATTATCAACTAGTTTTATTGCACCAGTAGGAGACCTAGAATACAATCTAACACTAATATTCATTCCAAATCCTTCACTAATAATCCATGAGGGCCCCTCAACAGAAACCATAATATATGTTCCCATATCCTTAACACTTACTCTTATGTGGCATGAATAGACTATTCTTATACCATAGGATTTAAACAGTGCAGTAGAGTTAAGGTAGTGAACCAAACCAGTAAAAGATATATCAATATACTTGCCTTCTATACAAGCATATTTCAAGACACGGGGCTCAACTTCAATGAATAGTTTATCGGCTCTAAAGCTTGTCCTCAGAGGAGTAATCTTTTTTCCACTAATACTTAGGCTAGTATTCTGAATCCCTATGAACTCGATGTTCTTTGTGTTAAAATATAATACAATAGTGCTATTATTATCGTATATCTCGTATTTAAAATACTGTATTATTGGTTGAGGAATAGCGGGAGGAGCGGCGTTCATGAGAGGCGAGTAGACATTAACTACGAGAACCATTAGTGCTACAACAACTATAGGTATACCGTATACAATAACATAGTCGGTAACAACCCTAACGACTCGTTCAGAGACCATCGTGATCATCTAGGAGAAAAATATTCTATGATTATATAAAAAATATTTTATTAATAGATAGGTTACTCGAAGGGTGTTTCAGTATTGCTGTTACTCCAGTAGAGTTTCAACGATATACTTGCCGCTGTCGTTGGTAATGGTTGTCCCTCACTCATCTTGAATATTAGGTTAATATGATACGTAGTATTACCCGGTATCTGGAACAGCCAACCGCTCCAGCCGCCAGTTAGTAAGTCGTAGCTTGCGATCTTGGCACCTGTATCATCCGTTATTAGTAGTGTGGCATTATATACTTGAGCGGGTAATGTGTTAGTTGAACTAAATCCTATCCAGTAGGCGTTTGCGGTGTCAGTATTTCTTATCACTAGTATATCATGGTATTCTACTGTTTGATAGGTTATGTGGATATTAAAGGTAGCTGAAGTCTTGTTGGGTCCTATTGTAACACTGATAGTGTTCCCGCCTAAGCCTGTCTGGTTGGCGTTGCTACCGCCAGCAAACTCTATTGTAGGTGTGACATAGTTTACTGTACCGTTGATGGGATAGGATACTATAACACCAGCATAGGCCAATGGCACTGCTATTAGGAGTAACGTTAGTGGTAGAGCCAGCACCTTTAAAAGCTTTCGGGTCTTCACGGCCCTCACCTATGGTACTCTGCTTCTTATACTATATGTTAAGATTTGTTTTCTAAGTTTAAAAGTGTACCTCACATATTAATACTCGTAAACGATGAGTTTGTGAACGTTTCAAAAATCTTATCCAAAACTTATAATTAAGATGTTAGTGTTTCTAATTACAATATACCGTTGTCTCCAATGCGTATTCTATATTAGCCTCATATTCCTAGTACTACGTGGATTCTCTGTATAACTCTTTGCAGAGGCGTTATGTGTCTTGCACTTAGCTGTTATAGGTACTGGTAGAGTTGGTAGGCCTACAGCCTACACTCTATTGTTGACTCGATTATTTGATGAGATTAGTGTTGTAGACATAAAACCTGGATTGGCGAGGGCTTTTGCTGAAGAACTTAAGCATGCAGCAGTAAGTAATAGGATAGATGTTAAGGTAAACTGGTTTGATCGAGATGAAGACCTTAGTGGTGCTGATGTAGTCGTAGTTTCGGCTGGTTATCCGCGTAAGCCTGGAGAGAGGATTAGTAGACGTGATCTTGCTGGGCGTAATGCTGAGATAATCAGGTATATCGCTGAGGTTGTTCCAAAGAATAATCGTGGGGCGAGATACGTTATAGTAACTAACCCCGTAGATGCTATGGCAACATTATTCAAGCAAGTTAGTGGGGAAGAATTCGTTATAAGCACGGGCACCCACCTGGAGACACTCAGATTCCGTACAATAATGGCGGAACACGCTGGAGCATCTTTTACTAGAGTTGAAGGCTATGTGGGGGGAGAACATGGAGAAGAAGCAGTCATTCTCTGGAGCACGGTACGTGTTAATGGTGTTCCAGTAGAAGAATACTTTGAGAAGAAAAACATGGTATTAGATAAGAAAGGAGTTGAATGGTATGTTAAAAACGTTTCAAGCAAGGTCATAATAGAGGGTATGGGTGCAACAGAGTATGGCCCGGCTTCTGCTTTTAGAGATATTGTGAGGGCGATAGTGTTATCAGAAGATACTTATCTAAGTGTAGCCGCTCCAACAAACTTCCCCGACATACCAGTAGAGGTATGTGTTAGTATTCCACGTAAACTAGGGTGGAGGATAGGTCCAAGCCTATACCAGCTACTACCACGTCCAGAAAAAGAAGCAATACACCGTGCAGCAAAGGCAGTGTATGAGACTTATTTAAGAGCTGTAAGCCACTTAGAAGCTCTTGAGAAGAAATAGAGGGTTCTCCTTTTCGGCCCCTCTATACTCCCATATAGACGTTCTACTATGTCAACTATTTTTTAACACGCAATAAAACTTAAATCCTCGTAGCCAGCCAAATATTGTTTTCTCGGGAAATAGTTGTCTGCAACTATTGTTGTAGGAGGCTTCTATGGTGATGAAGGAAAGGGTAAGATAGCAGCTTATCTCGGCTTAAAAGATGATTACTCTATAGCGGTTCGAGTTGGAAGCGTTAACGCGGGTCACACCGTAGTATATGGGGGACGTAGGTGGAAGCTACGCCTCATACCATCAGCATTCATAAACCCTAATACGAGGCTCCGATTAGCCCCTGGTTCTCTCATAAGACTCGACGTCCTTTGGAGAGAACTCGAAGAGACTAAGTGTAGTAGTAGGCTTAGAATAGACTATAGGGCTGGCGTCATCGAGCAGCGCCACCGCGAACAAGAGCTGAGAGACGAGTTTCTCGTAAAAGTCGTTGGGACTACGGGTCAAGGTGTTGGCGCTGCTATGGCTGATAGAGTTATGCGTAAACTAAAACTAGCAAAATACTACGCAGAGCTAAGAGACTATGTAGGAGATGTAGTAAGCGAACTCTTAGAGGTAGTTGAACGAGGCGAGAAAATATTATTGGAGGGTACACAGGGCTTCTACCTTAGCCTTCTCCACGGAGAATACCCTTATGTGACTAGTCGTGATACAACTGCTTCAGCCGTGTTAAGTGAAGCAGGATTGGGGCCCAAGCACGCTGGCGAGATAATAGTAGTATTCAAATCCTATGTAACACGTGTTGGCGGTGGACCACTACCAGGCGAGCTTAGCGAGGAAGAAGCGGCTAAGAGGGGATGGCTAGAGATAGCCACCGTTACTGGAAGGAAGAGGAGGGCTGCT
>JALUDQ010000060.1 GCA_027043985.1 Desulfurococcales archaeon | reverse complement strand
CGATAGAGTCTTCGGGGTAGGCGAAGTAGTCTCCTCCAAACACTATTTCTTCAAGTCTTCCATTGTCTACCTTAGCGTATACTGTAAGGGTCTTCCCCTTCGCTGATCTAATGACTACGCGTTTCTCCTCCATACCCTTTTTCACCTCTTATAGTTCCATTCAACACTACGATATTTTTCCGCGTATTTTTCCGCTAACTTCTTCTCGCTGGGGGAGGGTTTTTCTTCTATAAGCTGGGCTCCAAGAGCCTTACGGAATCCTTCTATAAGGTAGGGTATCATGTCTTCAGGGCTAAGAGTCTTCCCCAATTCGATTGAAACAGTTGTAACTCTCTCCCTAATACTCCTAACCCTATGGCTCTCAAGTTTTTCTCTAGGAACCACTAGGAGGCGTGCTAGTTCATCTAAGTTAGTTGAAACCATGAGTGTGCCGTGTTGTAGTAAAGTGTTTCTCCTACGTGTTTGAGCACTACCCGAGACTTTTCGGCCATTCAATAATATATCGTTGACTGGCTTGAAGACGGCTTCGAGCCCTAGATCTCTTAGAGCCTCTACTATTCCACTACATATTATCCTATAGCTCTCCTGTACGTCGGTAAACTTGCCCCTAGCATCCAATACTATAGAATATGTTACTTCTCCATCCCTATCATGATATACCGCTCCACCACCGGTAATCCTGCGGATAACGGGGATCTTCTTTTCTAAAGCATAGTCTAGGTTTACGACATCTCTTATTCGCTGAAAATACCCTATGGTTACAGCTGATGGATCCCACATGTATAAGCGTAGTGTTGGAGGAATTTCTCCCTGGACTCTTAGAGTGAGGAGGGCTTCATCGAAACCCATGTTATAGTGGGGGTCCTGGTGTTTGTCAATTATTAAGCGTATCTCTTCAACCAATACTCATCCACACTCCTAGGGAAGGACTCTTATTTAGAGTTCATTGAAAATACATCTATAACTGTATTATTTAGGGGTTGATAAACCTAGCTTTCAAGAAGCGATAAGAAAAATATATCTCATAGCTAGTTATCGTAAGTAGAGTTATAGTGGAAGAGTTGTAATAGACTTGAAGAATACTGGTTATGGTTTAGACGTAAAGGCAGAGTATATGCGTGGTCAAGGCATATTGAAGCTGGTAATAGTTAATCGTGGCCGCATGAATGTCTTCGTAGAGCAGGTTAAGATTCATTACAGTAACCCATTAATGTATATTCTACTCCTAGTAATAATAGCGGCTATACTGGGCATAGCCTCTATGCTCCAAACAGCTGAAAGCGTAATAATGTTCATAAACTCTATGCTAACCTTTGCTGCAATAATAGTAGGTGTAATTGGACGCAAGATAGGAACCAAAGAAAAGAAACTAAACGTTAGAGCAATACTAGGGCCCGGGGAACCCTATAGCCTAACAGTACCATTGAAGAAGAAGCCAGTAAACATTGAGATAATAACGAATAAGGGCACCTATAAGGTGGGAGTAATAGTCCCCCAAGTAAAGCCTAAGCCAGCATACCCGCCAGCAACCATGGGTAGGAGATAACAGCGTTAAAAATAATTCCCGTCTAAACACTCTTCTCCTCTGTAGCATAGTCTCAGTGAAGGGTGGCTTGTTATAGGGTTGAAAGTTAGAGCTAGTATTGGGACACTCGCAGTCTTGGGACTGGTAAATATTAGAATGGATGCTAAGCCCACTACAGCATACCTACTACAATATTATGAAAAGGGATGCCTGGCTAGGTGTAGCTTCTGCCCCCAATCTATAACGAATAATTGGAATAAGAACTATCTCAGCCGTATAAAATGGCCAGTAGTAGAATTAGATGAAATAACACCACGCTTAGCGGAGAAGAAATATTTGTTTAGGAGGGCTTGTATTCAAGGAGTAATAAAACCATGGTTTCATAGAGAACTAGTAGAGATAGCCCGAAAGCTATACGAGACGGGCTTACCGGTTTCAATAGCCTCTAATATTGTTCCGAGAAACGTTCTAATAGAATATTATAAATACTCTGATAGCTTTGGCATAGGATTGGATGCAGCCTCACCCAGAATACACCGTGAGACAATGAGGCCAGCCACATGGGAGAGCTATTGGAGATTCATAGAAGAAGCAGTAAAAGTCTATGGGAAAGGTAACGTATACGTACATGTAATAGTAGGCTTGGGTGAGACACCGAGGGAACTAGTAGAAACAATAACGAGAATCTATAAGATGGGAGCACGTATAGCCTTATTCGCATTCACTCCTGTAAAGAAGACGAAAATGGCTACACATAAGCCGCCAATAATGAAATACTATAGGTTCGCGCAAATATACTCCTACCTCCTAGACCAAGGCTATAGCCCAAAGGAAATCTTAACATGGACCAGCAATGAGCCCAGAATAAAGAAGGGGCCATGGATAAACAAAGACCTCCTACAAGCACTAAAAACCAGCGGCTGCCCCCATTGTAATAGACCATACTATAACGAACCCCCCGGCAAAATACTCTACAATTACCCCGATGAAAACCATGTTAGAGGACATGAAGAAATACTATGGAGACAAATACAGGAAATAATAGCCTAAAGATTGTACTTGACAGAGTTATAAGACTCGTTTCTACTAATCTCTACTCCATGCATTCCCTTAAGCTCTTCTCTATTATCTCATCTATCTCTCTTGGCTCGAGCCTCTTATCAAGTTTAATCTTCTTTCTCTTTTCCACAGCTATCACGATCTATAATATAATGGTCTAGCAGGATATAAGTACGCCTACAACACCGCCTATATTCCTAGTATGACTTATATTCTCGTAACCTCGTATCCGTTTACTAGTCCCTCCTAGGCCTCTGAGGACGGTCTCCTGGTGGTTGTGTGGTTAAAGCGTATATCCCCTACCCAAAGTATGTCTCGATAAGTATAACTGGTACGGCTTGTGCTCTTAATTGTAGGTATTGTTCTAGAACCTACCTAAAACACATGGATAATGCTCTAAGTCCTCAACAACTCTACTGGCTTATGAGGAAGCTCTATCAGAGCGGTGTTAGGGGATTCCTCGTTAGCGGGGGATTTACGAGGGAGGGCAAGCTCCCCTTTCACTCTTATCTAGGCGTTATACGTGATTTTAAGAGAGAACACGATGTTGTCGTGAGTATTCACCCGGGCTTAATTGATCGGAGAGAAGCTAGGATGTTACGTGAAGCCCGAATAGACGTGGTTGACCTAGAGTTCTCGTTAAACCCCACCTTCACTGAGCAAGTAAAGGGGCTTGGAGTAAAAGCAGTTGACCGCTACGCTGAAACCCTTGAAGCACTGTATAAGGAGGGACCAGACTACATAGCACCCCACATCCTAGTCGGATCAAGCCTCGGGCTAATAGGCAATGAGCCAGCCGAGCTATGGTTTCTAAAAGACTATAACCCATACATAATAGTCCTACTAATCTATGCTCCAACCAAGGGGACACCCTCTGAAAAAGACCCTAAACCCGAGCCAACCTACGTATTGGAAACCCTTAGATATATTCGAGCCAACTATAAGGGAGAATTAAGCCTAGGATGCATGAGGCCTTGGGGCAAATACAAGAACCGAGTAGACGACCTCATATTAGGTGAGGGATTAGTTGATAGAATAGCTAATCCATCAAAACAATTAATAGACAAGTATGGCTTGGAAACAATACATGCGTGTTGCAGTATACCGAGAGAATACGAGTACTTATTCACATAGCATGTCCTTAGATGTAACCCTTATCCTCCCGGTACCTCCGGGTATATTATTCTTATTAGATCTTATAGTATATATATGATTCTATCTATATTTTATTATCCAAATATTTATTTTTCAATTACTATAATATATATTATGGTGTGAGACGTGGCTGAGAAGTTAAAGAATCATGAAAGACTACAGAAACTACAAGACGAGTTAAGAAGCCTAATATCACAAGCAGACTACCTTAGATCACAAATAGATGCTTTAAACAATACTATATGGGATATAGCTACGGCAATGGAAGTATTAGAGTACTTAAAGAAGCACGGTGAAGGAAAAACTGTTCTAGTGCCAATAGGTGCAGGAAACTTCATACGAGCTAAAGTAGAGAAAGTAGAAACAGTTGTAATGGGGGTCGGTGGGAGACTAAGCATTGAGGCAAGTGTAGACGACGCCAAGAAGATGATGGAGGAACGCATCAAAGTACTAGAAGGCCTAAGACTAGATCTACTAAGAAAGTTAGAGGAAATAAACCGTAAGATAAACGAAATACTCCCCCAAGTAGAAGAACTAGCAAGAGAAGAAACCAAAAGCGAGAGCAAAAGCTAGGAGAACCAGCATTGGCAGCCAACATACGTGATGTCGTGGTAAGACTTCAAGAACTATATTACAAGTACAATAAGCTGACAAGCGAGCTACTAGCTCTAAAATCAAGACTATCCGAGATGAGCGAAGCCAAGAGGATACTAGAGAAAAACATTGAGCGTAGAATATACCGAGAACTAGGCGGACTCATAGTAGAAGTCACTAAGGAAGAAGCGCTCCACTACCTAAGCGAAGAAGAAGAACTAATAAGAATTAGAATAGAAAAACTTGAAGCGGAGCAAAAGAAATTGTTAGAGGAAATTAGGAGGTTGGAGAAAATAATTGGTAAATGAGGTTATCAGTATCTTTTTCTAACCTTCTTCTACTGATTCTTAGACTCCTAGTACTTCTTTGATTAATGCTGCTCTCATGTACATTCCGTTTTGTGCTTGCTGGAAGTACTTGGCTTGTGGTAGGCTGTCTACGCTTGGGTCGAGCTCCCATGTTCTTGGTAGTGGGTGCATTATTATTGGTATTTTCTTGAACTTTGATAGGAATTCTTTGTCTATCTTATAGCTTCCCTTTAGTTTCTCGTAGAGGCTTGGGTCTGGTAGTCTCTCTTTTTGGAGTCTTGTAACGTATAGTACGTCTAGTTTCTCTATTACTTGGCTTACATCGTTTACCTTATAGTATGTTACCTTGCCCTCAATGTTCTTTATAACGTCTTCTCTTATTTGGAGTGGTTCTGGAGCAATATAGTATATTGTGATGTTCTTGAACTTTGAGAGCAGATATGAGAGGCTACTAGGCGTTCTACCGTATTTGAGGTCCCCCATTATACCAACGGTTAGATCGTCTAGTCTACCAAGTTCTCTCCAAATAGTATAGACGTCTAGTAATGCCTGGGTTGGATGCTCGTTCCAACCATCGCCTCCACTTATTATTGGTGCCTTTATGATAGGTGCTATTTCTCTTGGGAAGAAGGGTTTCTTCTGCCTCAAAACTATTACATCTGGATTATAGCCATCGATAATCCTCAAGGTGTCTACGTCTGTTTCGCCCTTAGCTAGGCTTGACGTGGAGACATCGAAGTCTATAACTGTTCCACCGAGGCGCACCATAGCGTACTGGAAGCTCAGCTTGGTTCTAGTACTGGGCTCTAGGAATAC
>JALUDQ010000059.1 GCA_027043985.1 Desulfurococcales archaeon | reverse complement strand
GTAGGTATTCCTTGGTTTTAACATTGTATAGTCTTGTTAGAACATTCATGTCCTCGTGGTTACCATATATCGTTAAGACAACAGTCTTCTTAAGTAGCTCGTAGAACTCCTCTACACTAATACTAGTACCCCAGTCACCACAAGATAATAGTAGGTCTGGTTCATGGTAATCCACTATATCCAGCAACCACTCCCAAGCCTTACTCTCATCAACGCCCTTGTAGACTTGTTTATCATAGTGTAAGTCGCTGATAACCATTACCTTCACACAATCCACCCTCAATAAGGTATTCTTTAACCCCAACGTATAAGTCATACAATTCTCCGCATCGGGTAAGGCTAGTCGTGTTGAATTGAGTTGAATTCCCGGAAATACCTGATATACGTATCCGTATAGGGGACGATATGTTTATACGTTGATTTTTAGAGAATATTAGATCAGAGGATGATGGTATGGCTTCGCTATCTAGTGATGAGAGGAAGCGTTTCTTGAGGGCTTTAGAAGAAGATGCTGAGTTTAGGTATGCTGTTGCTGGTAAGCTTGGATTATTGGAGATTCTGAAGAGGCTTGACCGTATTGAGGAGGAGTTAAGGAAGCTGTGGGTTAAGAGCTTAGAGCATGATAAGCGTTTTGAGGAAATAAGTAAGAGGTTTGAAGTAATAGAGAAGAAGTTGCTGGAACATGATGAGAGATTTAATCAAATTCAAAGAGATACATCGATGCTTCGTGCCCAAGTAGGAGGATTTACATCTAGAGCTGGAATAGGTATTGAGAGACTTATACTAGAAGTATACCGTGACCTATTAAAGCGGAGGGGAATTCATGCTGAGAAAGTAGAGAAGATAAGCATTAAGGATATAGATGGACGCTGGCTCCGTAAAGGTGCTCGTATAGAACTAGACATCTACGTCCATAACCGAGAAGTATGGTTTATAGAAGTAAAATCTCTAGTAGAACTCAATGATGTCGAATGGTTTCAAACACGCTGTGAAATAATGGAGAAAGTCTTGGGTAGAAAGCCTACGAGAAAATTGATCATAACAATAGATATATTTAGAGAGGCGTTAGAGAGAGCGAGAGAACTAGGAATAGACGTGATCTATACGAACGTACATGAGGTAAACAAGTAGGGATAATATGGGATAATTTTAGACACTTCTCAAAAACACTACTATTATTCTGGGGAGACAGTGTATTTGGCTAGGCTGTTTACTGTATTATTTATAATCTTTTTGATTACGCCGTACATTGTTGTGGCTCAACAAGTAGTAGATATTGATGCTCTATGTATTGTTGAGAGAGTTGTTGATGGTGACACCATCGATGTATTGGTAACACGTGTTTTTGATGGGAAATACTCTATGCTTAA
>JALUDQ010000058.1 GCA_027043985.1 Desulfurococcales archaeon | reverse complement strand
GAGATAAACTATTATATATAACTGGGAGAGCCGAGCCTTATACGAGAACTGTTAAAGAGAATACTATAGTACAATTCTTGAGAGTAGGATTTGCTAGAATACATAGTATAGGCGAGAAAATAATAGCCTACTATGCTCACGACTAATAACTACTTTCTCCTTAAACCTTAAACTTCTAGTACAGCTAAACCCTTATATTCCACGCTTATAATACGGTTCTTAGCGACGACCAAAATATAGGGAGGAGGATGAACATGTCCAAACCGTTTTACGTAAGATTCGAAGTACCCCCCGAACTTGCAGAAAAAGCGTACGAAGCCCTAAGAAAAGCTAGAGAAACTGGTGGAAAAATAAAGAAGGGTACAAATGAGGTAACAAAAGCAGTTGAAAGAGGTCTAGCAAAACTAGTACTAATAGCTGAAGACGTAGATCCTCCTGAAATAGTAGCCCACTTACCACTACTATGCGATGAAAAGAAGATTCCATACGTATATGTGCCAAGCAAGAAGAAGCTAGGAGAAGCAGCAGGAATAGAAGTAGCTGCAGCAAGTGCATGCATCATAGATCCAGGTGCAGCTAAGGAACTAGTAGACGAAATAATCCGCGAGGTTAACGAGATAAGAGCAAAGACTGGAAAATAACCTAGCCTCTAAGAAGCAATAAGATACTAGGTCAAATGCAACATTCTAAACAAGTATTTTTTAACTAAAAATACAATAATTCTGCTAGGATATTTCTGATATATATTAAGGTAGAATTGAAGATACTTTACCTACGGCTTGTAAGCTTTCTGGCTTCTCTCTCTGTTTCACGAAGTATTAGTATATCTCCCACTCTAACAGGTCCTTTAACGTTCCTCGTTAGTATTCTCCCCTTATCTCTGCCTTCAAGTACTCTTACGCGAACCTGTGTTATCTCGCCAGTTACACCTGTTCTCCCGATGAGCTGTATAACTTCGGCTGGAAATCCTATTTCTTCTATTATCGGTGATGTCTTTTTCTTAGCACTCATCTTCTGGCTTCACCCCTAGCGTGATACGAGTATAGGAAGGTTTAAAGTTCTTTTGCATATATGAATCCGTAAACCCTAAAAACCTTTACTTAGGAGTAGGCTCTGGAGCGTGGAGAAGATGCCGAAGGTGCATGTATGTAGCTTTTGCGGAAAGCCTATAGAGCCTGGTACGGGTTTAATGTATGTAAAAAACGATGGCACGGTCCTCTGGTTCTGTTCAAGTAAGTGTTTTAAGAGTTATAAAATGGGTAGAGACCCACGCAGGCTAAAGTGGACGGTAAAGTTTAAAGAAGCACGTTCACGTTAAAGCACAATCAAAACTAATAACTATGTAGAGATAGAGAAAAGGGCGATGAATATGGCTATTGAGAGAACATATGTAATGATAAAACCTGATGCTGTCTCCCGTGGACTAGTGGGAGAGATAATTTCGCGATTCGAGCGAAAGGGGTTTAAGATAAAGGCCTTAAAAATGTTTAAATTTACGCGTGAGCTAGCAGAAGAGTTCTATGCCGAGCATAAAGGCAAGCATTTCTTCAACGATTTAATAGAGTTTATTACATCGGGTCCTGTTGTTGCCATGGTATTAGAAGGAGAAAACGCAGTAGAAACTGTTAGAATCATGATAGGTATAACAGATGGTAGAAGAGCTTCACCTGGCAGTATACGAGGAGACTATGCCTTAGATATCACCAAAAACGTAGTTCATGCATCCGACTCACTTAAAACAGCGGAGCGAGAGATAAATCTAATTTTCAAGCCTGACGAAATAGTTGACTAAACTTAAAAAGACCTAGAATTTTACTCCCATCACAAACCCGTATGTTGGGTTCTGTTTCCGCTTAATCTTTATTATCTCCTTTAACACCATTTTCTCATCATCACTAAGATCCTCGAGGAACTTTGAAATCAATGTCCTAGCATGATTATCTGGTATATCAGTATACATTACGTCGCCTTCATCTATATGTCGTCCAACCATTATGTTCCCTCTTATCGATATAGCTACTGACATACCAGCTCTCGCTTCTGGTAAAGTCTTCCCTCTATCTTGTATCTGCATAATTCTTCCTAGAGGCCTTCCATCTTCACGCATTAAGGGATATCCAGGTTTTATTATTCCACCGAGAACTTCTACGCCAACTATGACAGGCTCGCTTCGTCTAAAGACGAAACCTGGTATTATTCTAACCTTACCAGGTCTCACAAGAGATTCTAGTTCTCTTCTCCTACGTTCCTCTCTAAGCTTGGTTACCCAGTCTTCGTATTCTTCTAGTAGCCTATAGACAACATTGTGCCTAAATATCTTTATACCAGCCTTTGCTGCTTCTTCTCTAGCTTCAGGTAGTATTTTTACATTGAATGCTAGTATTACACCATATTCTTCTATCTCATTTTTCGTTATAGCAGCTTCAAGAACATCGCGTTTCGTAACGGGGCCTACATCGGCTATTCTAACGGGGATACCCTTATTCTTTAATGTCATAACTAGAGCCTCTAATGTGCCAAGAGTATCAGCTTTTACGACAACGCCTTTGGTATCAGTTCTTATTTTTAATGATTCTACTTCTTCCTTAACCTTCTTTACGTACTCGTCTAGAAGAGACTTATCTGGAACAACGAGGAGAGGTGCGCCGGCAACAACGCCTTCCAAATCGGGGGCTGCTATCTTTACTCCAGCAGCAGCAGAGACTTCTTCTACGCTAATAAATCTACCCTCATGAGCTCGCATTTCTTGGAGTGGGCGTGGCATTAAGAGGGCTCTTACTTTTGTTACAATAGGTTTCTCTAATCCTCCAACTACGATTATATCGCCTTTTCTTAGTATTCCATCATATATTATAACGTCTATTGTGGTGCCAAGACCGGGTTCTTCCTTTACTTCGAGTACTACTCCTTTAGCTGGTCCCTTAGTTATCATTAACCTTTTCGCCATATATTGTTGAATCAAGCCAGCAAGTACTGCTAGGAGTTCGGGAATACCTTCACCAGTTTTTGCTGAAACGGGGACAATAGCAACTGTTTTTGTAAAGTCTCTTATCCTATCAAATCTATCAGCTTGGAATCCAAGACGATATAATTCTCCGACCATTCGGTATATTCTATCATCTAGTTCCTGCTGTACTAGTGGGTCTTGTTTTCGGATGGAGAAGAGGAAGGGTTGGTTAGGATAAGGTTTCCAACCGCTTATTCGGTCTATTTTATTGGCTGCTATAAGGAAGGGTACTTTACGCGCCTTTAATATTTCAATGCTTTCATAAGTCTGGTTCTGAAATCCATCAATTACATCGACTACGACGATTGCAAAATCTGCTACACTTCCACCTCTCCTACGTAGGTTTGAGAACATCTCATGACCGGGAGTGTCTATGAATAAGAGACCGGGTATTCTGAGTTTAAAGGGAATAATCTTTTTCAACGGTTCGGCTATCTTCTCAATAACATCTGATGGAACAATACTTGCACCTACATGCTGGGTTATCGCACCCGGTTCCTTTAACGCTACGGTAGTTCCCCTAATCTTATCTAATAACGTAGTTTTACCATGATCTACGTGTCCTAGTACAGCTATTATCGGCTGCCTAAGCCTTCCTTCCTCTCTCTTACTCCGAGAGGCATTCATTTCATTCACCTAGTGAAAACTATGGAGAAATGCTAGTTTATAACTAGTCATGACTCTAAAAACAATTTTAAAGCCGTGATACACAAATACCCCTGCACAGAGCAAGTTTAGAAGGACAAGAATTAGGTGGGAACTCGTTGACAGAACTAAAAAGATGGATCGTAGTCTCGGATCCTAAGGCAAAGGATACACCAGTAGTGAAAGTGAAGCTCAAGGGAGTAGGACTTGATGAACTATTGGGATTGACTAATGAGGAAACGAAAAAGAAGTTAGTATCAAAACTAATAGAAAGTACATTAAGTGGTGCATTCAAAACAGAGAGCCTATTAGAAAAGATAATGTTTGAGGCATTCCAAGAAGCCCTGAATAGTTTTGCGAGAAAGAAGGGCTTCAGTCTCAATAAGGCGTTAGAAGAAGTAAAGAAGGAGGAAATGCTAGCTGATGCACTAGTAAACGACGCATTAAAGATAATCAATACATGGATAAAGGAGGGACGCGCACTACCAATAGCCTATATGAATCCCAAGCTCATAGAGAAGCTAAAGGCTGAGCATAGAATAGTGACATTTAGGTACTGGAAGGATAGAAGCCTAAGAGAGAAAATAAACATTAGAGCAATTGTTGAACCCAAAGAAGACCTACCGGAAGACGAAGCCATTACAATAATGGATGTACTATTAGATAAAATTGGGGAAACAGAAGTAGAAGTAGAAGCTTTTAGAGCAAAGGCATGGCAAGTAGTAGTCGATGATAAGGTAGCATCAAAGCTTCTCGGTTTAAAAATAGGTGACATAGTTGACGGATCAATAGTAGGATTAGATAACGTCAAGTTAAAGATAACTGGAGGCTCGGATGCAACAGGAATACCGATGAGACCAGACGTGCCAGGCCCCGTAAAGAAGAGAGTCTTACTAAGTGGGCCACCAGGATTCCATCCCAGATTGAAAGGAGAAAGAAGAAGGAAAATGGTTCGAGGAAACGTTATTTCGGATGGCACGGTAAAGAGGGACAAAATGGTGCAAATAAACACTGTAATAGTTTATCCTTCACAAGACTAGTCTTTCTATACGCCTCTCTAAACTTCACTAAAAGCGATTCCAAGAACATTATTTTATCCAGTACTACAGATAGTAGTATGCAAGAACAAAGGTGATAACAATGGTTTGGGAGCCTAGACAGCCCGAGGTAAATATAGGAGTAGTAGGCCACGTCGACCATGGTAAGACTACACTAGTGCAAGCCTTAACTGGAGTATGGACTGCGAGGCACTCGGAAGAGCTAAAGAGAGGAATGACTATAAAATTGGGATATGCTGAAGGAAACATAGCTAAATGCGAAGACTGTAAAGAACCGGAAGCCTATACAACTGAGCCATCATGTAAACACTGTGGAAGCGACTCCATACCAAGACTTTTAAGAAGAGTATCATATGTTGACGCACCTGGCCACGAGGTTCTAATGGCAACAATGCTATCGGGAGCGGCTATAATGGATGGTGCTATCCTCGTTATAGCAGCTAACGAGCCGTGTCCTAGACCACAGACGAGAGAACACTTCGTAGCTCTCGACATTATAGGTATAAGAAACCTAGTGATTGTTCAAAACAAAGTAGATGTTGTAACACGTGAACAAGCATTAGAAAACTATAAGCAGATAAAGAAATTCGTTGAGGGCACGTGGGCTGAAGATGCACCAATAATACCTGTAAGCGCGTTGCATAAGGCAAACATAGATATATTACTACAAGCAATACAGGAATATATTCCTACACCTAAACGCGATCCAACAAAACCGCCATTAATGTTCGTTTCAAGAAGTTTCGACGTAAATAAGCCAGGTACTCCTCCAGAAAAACTTCAGGGAGGAGTAGTAGGAGGAAG
>JALUDQ010000057.1 GCA_027043985.1 Desulfurococcales archaeon | reverse complement strand
TGCTTAGCTCTTCAAGTGTTAGTCCTCTACTCTTAGCTATCTCACGAAAAATACTTCCAGCAGAAAAATACCGTAAGCCGTATTTTTTAGCTAGAATTTTTGCGTATGTTGTCTTACCGCTTCCAGCAGGACCACTTATTGCTATTATTATATTTTTCTTTTCTCTATTCAATTAGACCCCGCTCATACTTCTCGCGGCATCCTTTAATAATCTAGCAAGACACTGGGGACACAGGTATCCTCCATAGGGTCTTTCGGGTCTTCTCGCGGTCTTTGGGAGTTTTCTCAAGTCCACAGGTCTAAGTCTTGGAACACCATTTAATACTCTACCACATATGGCGCATCTTGCCGCGTTAGGCTTTCTTTTCTCGTATCTAACTATTGTCCTCCCACCGGGTGTCCTAGTTTTTACTCTTCTAAGCGACCTGGACCTTAGGGCTGGACGTACCATAATATCACCGCAGCGCTACTTAGCTAGGTATAGATATTTGCCTGGGGTGCTATTATTGAGTGCCTGGTTTATTTTATTAACGCTCTATATTCTTGATACCAGATAGTTTCTGTATTAGGGGTAGTATTAGGATGAAAGCAAGGAACACTATATATGACGATGATGTTATACCAACTTCTATGGTACCAGAACCAGTATTTACTTCTGCTATGTAAACTACTAGAGGATAGAAGACCGGTATTTTAGCAATCGGTATCTTCACTAACATTATAATGGACGCAAACATGAAGGCTGCGAAAACAATCATTGCTCGGAGAAACAATGCTTTAGATATTATCGAACGGTATCTCTTGTATTCTGCATTAAGCATTCTAAGCCTTTTAGCCGCTTTCTCGGGTTCCCTCATTGATTGTATCTTTTTTATCTGTCTTTCTAATTCACGAAGTCTATCTATGGCCATATTGATACTAACTGGTTTTAAAAGCATCCTTACAATTCT
Organism: Desulfurococcales archaeon; assembly: GCA_027043985.1. Lineage (GTDB taxonomy): Archaea > Thermoproteota > Thermoprotei_A > Sulfolobales > WANQ01 > JALWGO01. The sequence continues at coordinate 4,585 of JALUDQ010000057.1, read as the reverse complement.
ACCAGCTATTAAACCTATAATTAATGTAAAGAATGTTATGAATAATATAGCTAAACCGGGCATCTACATGAGCCCCTTCAAAGCCTCCAATATTGTTCTAGCAGTCTCCTCGATTTTACCCTCCTTATTTTCAACTATTTTCACTAAGCTTGATGTCATAAGGGCTGCTGCAAAAGCTAGTGTCCTTGTCTGATCCATTAGGCTCTTCACTATTTCTGGTTTCGATACGTCTTTTCTATACCTACTTGTGTCGCGTTGCTGTCGTGAGATTATTTCCTCTACTGATGCTTCAATTACTATAAGTATATCCGGCTTAAATGTCTCCATTAATATTCTAGGTATACCCGTCCAGAACCCTATACCTGTTTTTATTACGGCGTGTGTATCTATTACCAGAATGTCTCCCTCTTTTAATGTCTTAGAAGCCTCTGCTATTATAGCGTTTGCTGCATGTATTTGTAGCTCTAATTGTTGTCTAAGCTTTAAGTATCTTATCTTGTCACGCTGATCAACGTACCCGCGTCTCAATGCTTCCTTTAACATATAGTCTCCTAGGTTTACCACCCTTACCTTTACTCCTTCTCTTTCTGCTAATTCTACCAACTTTCTTAGAACAGTTGTTTTACCTACACCAGGTACTCCGAGAGCTATTGCAACAATAAATGGGTGGCGGAGTTCCACCGCTACTCCTCTCCTAATAGTTTCTTCAACATCGGGTATGCTTCTAAGGTTCTCTCGTACGCTATCATCATGTAGTACTGGTATATTATACCTACGGCCAGTAGCAATCCAGTTCCACTACCGTATGCCCCGAGGATATTTGCTATTATCGCTATTGAAGCCACTATTAGCGAGCTTAGTATTGTTAGAGGATATATGTATTTAGCAAGCATGCGTTCAAGAATTCTTGGATTCCGTCTCACACCAGGTATTTCAAGACCTGATTTTATTAGGTTCTCTGCTTGTTGTGCCGGGCTTAGGCCAGCTATTTCAACCCATAGAAGACCAAACAAGATAGCCAAGCCTCCCCATATTACGCTATATATCAGTACACGTAGAGGATCAACTACTAGTTCTAATGGACCTAGAGGCGACCTCATATACCTTAATACGATGTCCAATGCTTGCGCTATTCCACTTCCTCCTACACTGGCAGTAATGTAGAGGAATAACTGTAGATCAGAGTAGAGAATACCTACAAGCAGTATTGGTATGTTGGTTACATATAGGAACTTTAGGGGAACTCTTGTTCTTATCCCTCTCATCCTCTGTGACGTTACAGGAATCTCTACCTTCATACCCTCCAAGTATATTAACAATATTATCAAGCCTATGGTTGCAGTAAATCCTACAAGATCGGGAAGTTGCATATATTGTGGTGCAGCTGACTGCGGTGTCGTGTACCTCGCGTAACGTAGCACTATTTGATCAAAACTATAACCGTTCATAATGCTCCATACAACGTATGGGATAAACCCTAGCGGCGCCGATAAGTTTATGCCAGTAAATGTTAATCCAAGCTCTTTGCTCATGGATGCGAGTGGTAGTGGGCTGAAGATCCACCAGAATACTCTTGAGGTAACACCAGCCAGTATGAACAAGCTGACACCGCTACCCAGCCCCCAGCCCTTCTGTATCATCTCGTCCAACAACATGACTATATATACTGAAGCCAAGAGCTGCAGAATAACTATTAGTTTAACATACCATGGCACTACTAGTCTCATAGCGGGATTCCAATGCCATGATAAAGTGAGTAGTGATGCCTCAAGCAAGCCTACTAGTAATGCTAGAACCTTTTGTGCTTCAGTAAACTTTTTCCTGTCCTCTATATTAGACAAGTCGAGTTTGAGTAGTTTTGCACCAACTAGTATCTGCATTATTAGGCCCGCTGTAACTATAGGGCCTATACCAAGCTCCATTAACGTGCCTACATTACTTGCAAATATTATCTGCATTATATATAGGCGGGCGAGAATGCTTGTAGATGCAGCACCGGGTTGGACTCCATATAGAGGCGTATGTGCCATTACTAAGTAGACTACTAATACTATACCCGTCCACATAAGTCTTTTACCGAGGCTCTGAGTTTGCTTGGGTTTCATCACCGTTGGTAATCGTCCGCCTATCTTCGCCATAATATCAAGTATTCCTAGACCCATCTATATTACACCTTTAATGAGTGTAAGGATATTTTAGCATAGTCTAGCAAGACCTACTACGCAGTACTACTTAAACCTTATTTTAAAATAAATATTGTTTAAATATAAGAATGAAGCTTGACGTGTATAACAATGTAATCATACAATTTTTCGAAAGTATGAAGAGAACTAGCTCTCTGAAGATATTACTACGACTTCTCCGCCTGCTTTCTCTATTTTTTCCTTAGCCTTCTCGGATATCCACGGTGTTATTACCTTGAGAGGTTGAGTGACTTTCCCTCTACCTAGTACCTTATTGAATCCTAGTTTTGTTACATCTACTACTATTTTGCCGTTTTCTATAAGGGCTGTTCCTTCGTTTTTCATTTTTAATGCGATTTCATCTAATACACCTACATTAACAGCATTGATTTTTGCAACTATTTCTGGAGGTCTATTAAATCCGTGTTTGCCAAACCATGTTGGAGCGTATTTTACTACCCATGTCCACATATGCTTGTGCATTCCGGCTGCTCCAAATCCACCTTTAGAGCCAGATTTTCTATGCTGCCCTATTCTACCGTATCCGTGTGTTCTTGTCGCACCTCTTAATTTTCTACTCTTCTTCCTACGCCTTACGACCATTTTTGATCACCTATATCATACGTTTTAAGAGATCATTTATTGCTGGTCCACGGTATCCTAGCTCACCATTACTGCCATAGGGTTTTTTAATGCTTCCCTTGAATCCTCCACTTGGAGGCTTTAGACGGAATACTGGTTTTATCTTGTCTTCAAGTTTATGCAGATATAGTTCACCGCGAATTAGTTTTTCAGCTAGTTCTTCTATACCACCTTTTAGCCCTAATACTTCTCTTACATATTCATCTGTTAATGGCTTATTCCCAGGTATGCGTCCACGTTTTCTTAGAAGTTCTACTAGTGTTTCCTTATCTATTTCTCCCCATGTAGCCCAGTCTTTGATTACGTGTAGCATTCCCTTTATCCCCGGTAAGTCTTCTGGGTACAATACGCAATGGAATTTTTTGTGTAGCCTTAGGAGTTTTAATGTGGATTCAACCTTAGGATGAACGTCTGCTTGCCCTCTTATTCTTATTATAGCGTATAGTGCCATATGTTACCACCATTTGCTGGAATTGTTATTTTTGTCGGAGCCAGTCGTTTGGTGCAACGAAGTTATATGTTCTTCTTAGTGCCTCATATACTGCTTTAGCGAAGTTTATAGTTGTACGTGTTTCTCCAAAGGTTTGCGTCCATGCATCACTTATACCAGCATACTTTAATACCACCTTAGCGACATCTCCTGCAACTATACCAGTGCCTCTGGGCGCTGGTTTTATTATAACTCTCACACTCCCTGACTTACCCACTGTTACAAATGGGACACTGTGAGGATCGGAACAACTACACTCCCAGCTACCACATCCTCTACGAACAGGGATTATGTTTAATTTTGCATTAATTAACGCTTTCTCGATAGCAAATCTCAACTGTCTAGCCTTTCCGTGACCTACTCCCACATAACCATCAAAGTTTCCTACGACAACTACTACTCTGAACCGGGTTATACGACCCGCGTCTGTCATTTTCTGAACTATACCTATATCGAGTATCTCATGTTTGAGATCAGGTAATAGGTAGTCTATGATCTCGGGTTCACGGATAGGTAGGTTCCTATCAAATATTTCTTTTAATGAGGTTATTTTGCCCTCTTTTACTAGTTTACCCACACGTGTTCTAGGGACCCATTCCTCAAGGCTTTGCTGAGCATAGCTCACTTAGGTAACACCTCTTTGAACTCGTTAATGATTTTATTTTTAACTTCTTCAAAGTGTTGGGGTAAATTTTCGGGGTTTAAACCCGCTTTAAGGTAACGAGAGAATAAGCGTTCATATAATTCAGGGTTTTCTACTGATAATTTTTTAGCATACAATGCTATGTGCTCCCCTCTAATTCTATCCTCGGATGGAAGAACCTCGTCGCTATGTGGTATCTCTAAACCCGCATCTACTCCTCCCTTTATCGCCGCAAAGACTCTAGCACCCGCAACTGGTCTATGTAATCCTATATCTGGTATAGCATTCTTTATACCATTCTTTAATGCTCTCAATCCAGCGAGAAGGCCTGTTAGATATGCTGCTGGAGTATTATCTCCTGGAGCTTTCCAACCATATTTTTTCATTAGTTCACGGCTATGGGCTGCCACTACTGTCACGTCTCCTTGAGGCTTCGGTACTACTAGTTGTACTATAACATAATTTAGTGTTCTACGTACTACGAAGCGTGGCTTACCTGAGAGAATCATCTTGTATCTTTTATAGTAATTTGTTTTCCCTTCTCTTCTCCTCCTACGAGGCACCTTATATCTTGGTCCACGGGCCATGAAGGTAACACCAGATTTATTACTTCTTAACTATTCCATG
>JALUDQ010000056.1 GCA_027043985.1 Desulfurococcales archaeon | reverse complement strand
ACATCTTCTATGCTTCTCTTAGATCCTCTAAGCCTCTCCTTTTTACGTAGAACTACTATATCCCTAATAGTCCTAGCCAACTCTATGTAATCACGTCTCCTCTTGAGTTCATTCCAAGAGATCTCCACGGCTTCCTTTCTCATTCCATTATTCCTCAACTAGTTTTCTTAGCAGGTCTTCTACTCCCTCGCTACGAGCTCTACTCCTAATATAGTCTAAGTCGAGTCTATCTCTAAGGCTCCTATAGAGGATTAACACTTTGTCTCTATCTTCTTCACTTCTCCAATACTTCCAGGCCGAGAGATACTTCACGATTAATTCTTCCGGAGGCTCAACATATACATGATATTTATCTATACTTATCTTTACAAGAGGCTTCCCGCTTACATAGTATGAGCCAACTATGTCTACTGCTTTTGACGCGAGTAATGGTAGCATTATCATATATACTCTGCCTGTAGGTTTCTCCGATATAGTTTTTATGAACTCCTCTACTATTCTCCGAGCACGTGATCCCTCAACAATTATATCGACATCGAGTGTCCTATACGTTGAACCAGTATAGATCTCTACAGCGAAGCCGCCAACAATTATTATTCTACCATATCCTTTCTCTTCTAAATAGGAGTTAAGCCAAGCGAAGAATCCTAGAAAACGACTTGTATCATCGGGAAGGTTTTGAAGCCACCTAGATACTTGTTTCCACACGGTCATTAGTCTCCTAATCTCGTCTTCTAATTCAATATTGTCTTCAGTCAAGGCTTTACACTTCACATAATATTTTCGTTGAAACCCTTAAAATAATGTATTATCAGCTCTTTCTCTTTGCAAGCAAGCCTGCTGCTACTATTATTGTTGAGACAACTAGTATCCATGCTGAAACAGGTATTCCAAGCCATGTTGTTATGAAGGCTTTCTTCGGTCCATATATTAGTGATGCATAGACTCCCATCCCGGCGCCTATTATTAGTGCTGTGTACGCGTATGCTTGTTTTCCTCTTACTCGTTCGGGTAGGATCCATGCGGCTAGAGTTATTGGTGCTAGGGGTAGTAGTATTACTGATGATAGGACTGATAGTTCTACGACGTAGCCGGGTTTAAACCAAGCCATAACTGATACTATTATTACTAGTAGGGTTATTGTTGCATAACCTATGGTTAGTTCTACTCTATGACTAGGTTTCTCTCTTAGCCTTGCGTAGAGGTCTCTTGAAGCACTACTAGATAGTGTTAGTATTATGGAATCCATTGTTGAGATAGCAGCTGCAACGATGCTAGTGAAAACAATTGCTCCAAACAATGGGTTGGCCATGGATATGAGTGTTGGGGTTACGAGGTCTCTAGCCTTCGTTAAATCCGGTAAGGCTCCCACGAGGCTTAGCGATCTAGCGAATAAGCCGATTAATGTTACTATTACTGTGTAGGTGAACCCGAATACTAGGAAGTACTTTATCATAGCCTTTAACGCCTTCTCATCACGTGGCATGTAGAGTCTTTGAACGACTTGGGGATTAGTTACCGCGAAGAACAGCCAGGGTAATGTGAAGGCAAGGAATACTGTGGGAGCCCAGAACCCAGTAATCCCCAGTAACCCCTTCTCTCCCAAGATTCTCGTTGCTTCTCCTAGGCTTAGTCCTTTGGATGGTAAGAGTGCGAATAGAAGCCATAATATGAAGGCTATAGCTGATAATATCATCCACAAGCCCTGATAGGCGTCTGTTGAAGCAACACTCCATATACCAGCTAGATAAGTCCATAGGAAGACTATTACTGCACCCAAGACTATGCCGACCCAGTATGCCGAGCCAACACCCTGAAGCATATTCCCTAATCCCACTAGCTGGGCTGTAATATAGGGTAGGAGTGCGAACAAGTAGACTATTGCTACTAGAATGCTAAGCCACTTAGACCCATAGAGGTCTCCGAGCATTTCCGCTGGGCTAACCCATTTCCTCTCACGTGCAAGCCTCCAAACCTTCTTGGAAAACAATGCTAGTAGGGCGACAGTCGACAACAAATATAGGAGCTCGAAGCCGAAAGCACCAACACCAGTAGCATAAGCGAACCCAACCAGACCTATCATCATGAACGCGCTATAAGTTGTAGCAGCATAGGTCATCGCGGAGAGGAAACCGCCCAGCTTGTACCCCGCTACATAGTAGTCACTGCTAGTCTTAACACCCTTCCTCCTAGAATAAACGGCTATACCAGTTCCAACAATAAAGTATACTGCTAGTACAGATAAGTAAACGTATAGTCCATTCATACCCTTACCACCCCTTCCTAGAAATATAGGCTAGGGTTACTGCGAAGTGTATTAGGGCTAGTATTGTCCAAAACAAGTATAACGTGAAGTCACGTACACTGTATAGTATCGCGTAGGGTACTATGTAGGCCAGCAATAACACTATAATAGTCCATAACACATAAGCTGTTCTCGGAGACATCCCACATGTCCCCGAACAAGTGTTCGGAACCGAACCTTTTTAAACATTACCTAACCAGTATACAATATGAGAGAAGACAGGATAGCCATGAGACTCAGAGAAAAAATACTCCAATTACTCCGAGAACACCCCAAAGGCCTAAGACAAGCAGACATAGCCCGCTCTCTCAACGCCTCTAGGAGCCGAGTATCAGAAATAATAAGAGAACTAGAAGCCTCTGGAATAGTTGAAAGGATAAGAGAAGAAGGCATAGTAAAAATAACGTTAAAGAACCCAGTAGACTCGGCAACAAGTACACCTGGAAAGATATTAAGACTAGGCATAATATGGTCAAGCGAATACCCCTTCATAACACCCTTCGCCAAGAAACTTAGAGATAAACTAGGATACACGCTAGAAGTAAAGGTTTACAGTAATGGACTGGACGCTACATGGGATCTAGTTCTAGGTAAAATAGACCTAGCCCTAACACCCATGATAACCCAGCTCCTCTACGCATCTCTAACAAACAAGCTAAAAATAATAGGCGGTGGAGCAACGGGGGGCGCAAGCATAATCATTAATCCAGAAGGAAAAACTGGTATCGGTGCATCAACAAAGGCTTCAACCATGGACCTATGTCTAACTAGAGCATGGAAAATACTAGGGCGTAGAGAAGAGAAGAGAGTATACGCTAATAGCGGTGAAGAACTCGTTAGAAAACTCATGAGGGGAGAAGTCGAAATAGTAGCGATATGGGAGCCTCTAGCAACGAGGCTCAAGAACATGGGTTATCGTGAAATATATTCTTGTAAAGACATAGGAGTAAACCATTGCTGTACGCTGGCTGCAAACAGCTTACTAAACCGAGACTTATTGGAGAAGATAAGCAAGCTATACCACGATGCAATAAGAGATTATAGAAGAGACCCCTATAGATGGCTTGAATGGTATTCAGTTAAAACGGGGATAAGCGTAGACTCCCTTAAACATGATATAAGATTCTATGAGTACAAAGACTACCTAGAAGTAGAGGAGAGCATAAGGCTGATAAAACGTACTGGTGTGAAGATCCCGGATCCCATGATACTACGTGATATAGTTTTATCCTAGTAGACATAGAGAATTATTAAACATAGAGCTATAGTTTCCCTAAAAAGTTATTTAGGACTGGTTGTTCGTTACATTCAATTTATTAACCCCGGTTAGGAAAAATGTTCTCATGCACGTGAAAAGCTGATAGAAATGGATAAAATATATGTAATATCAATAATCTTGTTATCAATGATAATACTACCAGTGTTTTCAGCAACAGCTTTTGCTCAAAGTCAACCAGTACCAGTACTGCCATCGCTACCAGGTTATAAGCCCAAAGTACAAGTAACAGTTAACATAGGGGGAGAAGAAAATACTCTTAATGGAAGCATTGAATACGATGTCACGTTCCCCGAGAATATGAGCGGCCAAGTAACTGGTAATGGTAAACTAGTATTCAACGAATCAAACCTATACTTTACATTGACTTCTAAGGGAACTTTTCAAGCAGTCTACGGGTCCTCATCGCCTTCAACGAGCAATATGAATGCTGACGGCTATATAAAGGGCAATATATCCGGTAATGCAGATAGACTTGATGGTATGCTTCACCTAGTATTCAATTTTAATGCTGGACAAGTTAACATGAACTATAATGTACCATTAACTATAACGGTATTAAACCAGCCGAACAAGACAATAACAAAGCTATATACTGATAACGCCGTAGTCAATGTTATGGGTAATCAGTCTCAAATGACTGCAAACTATACGTCTATAGCAGAGCCCGACAAGATTACAAGTCATGTATACATTAAAGCGGAAGCAAACAACATCCAAGCACTATATGCTACAATAATGCCTATTCTAGCATTATCTGGTACAACAACGCTTCCACAACCACAGTTTGGGCCAAATGGTAAAGTCTACATTGAGTACCAGAATACAACGGTAAGGAAGTTTAATGAAACAGAACAAGAACTTGCTAACCAGTTTAGAAAACTATTAGAGAAATACAATGTCTCAATAGAGAGAGTTAATGGATCAATAGACGGCAACTTTAACGCAACTTCAACTGGTAACACTTTTACAGCAAAATTCAACCTCGACGCATACCTATTAGTAAAGGGCAACTTCAGCAAGGGAGTACCATTAGATCCAGAAGCCAATACTATACTTAGAAAAATACTAGCAACACTAACAATAGACACAGTTGGAGACAAGGTTATAGTAAAAGGTGTTGGGAACGGCTTATTCGATGCAATAGACCCCTACCTAGTGCAAGGGTTCTTCAACACCCAGGTTCCAAGACTATTAATGGATGCGACAAGTGATAGTTATGCAAAGATAATAACACATGATGGGATAAAACTAGTATTAAACAATAATACCTATACCCAACTAGTATTTACACCACAAAATGCCTCAGAAGCAAGAAAACTAAGACTAATGGTTAACGGAACAGTACTTGAACCGATAACTGAGCCAGATGTAATGGTATATGAACAATACGAGCATACAAACAAAGCCTACATAGCCGTAACCAACAACACTAAGATGGCAGTAGTAAAACTCACAACAGCAAACGCCACCGAAATAAGATTCTACGCACCACCAAGCGATAAAAAGATAAGAGTAGAATTCAAGAACAAGACCATTGAGATAGAGTTCTCAAGCAATGCAAGAATAGCTGGTAGAAATATGACAATAGAGAGAGCAAGAAAACTACTACGCGGTGAAACACCAATACCAGACACCTACAAGAAGCTCTCAGACTACTACTACATAGAAACAACACTAGAAGCGGGAAGCGTGAAAGTGAAACTACCATTCAATACATCAATGCTAAAAGAAGGAGAAGAAATCTACGTAGCCCACTGGGTAAACAGTAAATGGGAGTTCATAAAACCAGTAGAAGTAAACAAGACACAAGGATACGTAGAAGTACAGCTAACACACCTATCACCACTAGCAGTAGTAGCAGAAAAAACAGCACCCACAACCACCACAACTACGACAACACGAACTACGACAACTTCTCCAACAACTACTACGACTCAGACGACAACGACAGCCACTACTACC
>JALUDQ010000055.1 GCA_027043985.1 Desulfurococcales archaeon | reverse complement strand
AGGTGATTCAACGCGGAGAATAATCGTGGAATGCTGTGAGAAGATTATTATACTCTGCCTACAGCATTCTAACTAGGTGGCTACGACAATAAAGCCCCAGTTTATTGATAGGAGAAGAGAACTAGAATTCCTTGAATCCAAGTGGAGGGAGAAGAAACCACAACTACTAATAGTCTATGGTAGGCGGCGTGTAGGCAAAACAATGTTGTTGAAAGAGTTCTTAAAGAATAAGCCTGGAGCATATATATTGTTTACAGAAGACTCCTACCAAGAAAACCTTGAGAATATAAAGAGGGCTCTAGCCCAGCTAACAGGGAGAGAGTATTTCAGGGAGATGAAAGCAGATCTACCACGCCTCTTCAAATACTTTGCTGAAGAAATAGGCGATAAACGAGTAGTACTAGTATTCGATGAGTTCCAATACCTTGTCCAACTCAATAGAAGCGTGCTAAGCCTCCTCCAAGAATCATGGGATGAATACCTATCCAATACCCAAGTATACATGGTATTATGTGGTTCAAGTATAGGGATGATGGAGAGCCTCCTATCATACAAGAACCCCCTCTACGGGAGGAGAACAGGGCAATGGAAGGTAACACCCTTCACATTAATTGAAGTTGCAGAAATGTTTCCAGACAAGAGCTTTGAAGAACTCGTGAAAATCTACGCTGTTTTCGGTGGAACACCCTTCTACCTAGCACAAGTAGACCCATTGAAGACTATAGAGGAAAACATTAAGGAGAAGATACTAAGGAAGGGAGAAGTACTCTACGAGGAACCAGAATTCCTTCTCAGAGAAGAATTCCGTGAACCCAAGACCTATAAGCTCATATTAAAATACATTGCACTAGGCTATACTACACTTGGAGAACTAGTTAACGTAACCGGGCTAGATAGAGGAAACCTATCAAGATACCTTGACACGCTTGAAAGACTAGAGATAATAGGATACAAGCTCCCCATGGGTAAGAAGAAACGTGGAAGATACTATATAAGAGACTATTATATTAGGTTCTGGTTCCGCTACGTATATCCAAACCTATCGGACCTCGAACTAGGGGAAACAGATAAAGTATTTGAATTGATACGGGGAGATCTAGAAAACTATTATGCAAGGGTCTTTGAGGAAATAGTCCTAGAGCTCTTAGAGAAAAAGATCCTAGACTTCAATCAACACAGTGTATACACGTGGTGGCATAAAGGCGAAGAAATAGATGCAATAGCTGTTGGGAAAAACAAGACTGTCTTCATAGAGGTTAAGTGGGGAGAAGTCACAGAACGCGAAGCCACCAGAATACTTGAGAGACTTAGAGAGAAAGCAGAGAAGACTGGTGTTAGGGGAGAAAAAGAATACTATTTGATTGCGAGAAAAGTGCACGGCAAGGCAAA
>JALUDQ010000054.1 GCA_027043985.1 Desulfurococcales archaeon | reverse complement strand
GGTACATCTGCGTATTTTGCGAGTTCAACAATAGTTTCTTGAGCAAATACACGGGCCATTATACCGTCAACATAGCGGCTTAAGACTCTAGCAGTATCCGCTATAGTCTCACCACGCCCTAGCTGTAGGTCACGCCACCCAAGGTATAATGCGTGACCGCCTAGTTGGAGCATAGCTACTTCAAAGCTTATCCTTGTACGAGTACTGGGCTTCTGAAATATCATTGCTAAGACTTTTCCCTGTAGGACGGGGATAACTCTTTCTCCAGCATAGAATCTCTCCTTAAAGATTCTAGCTGTATCAAGAATACTCCAAAGTTCTTCAGGCTTATAGTCTACTAGCCATAGAAGATCCTTGCCCTTAAGGCTGCGGATAGAAGACCAAGACCTATACTCCAATACGGTAATCACCGTGTTCATAATATCATAGTACAAGCATAATAATATATCGGATATTATACTAAAACAACCACAATGTTACCTATTAGGTACCACTTAAATCCCTTTCCCACTCACCTACAACTATTGGATCTCCCTCACGCGTTAGGAACAGGCTAGAGATGCTCACATAGCCGTCTCTACCTACAGCAGCCATAACATCCTCTAAGACAACTATGATCAAATCCCCATAATCTAACACTTCAACATTCTGAGCAAACCCCACACCAAGCGATCGATGAGAAGGTATATTAGCTAAGGTCTTCAATGCGTAAAAGAGAGCCTTGCCTGGTCCCCCAATAATCCTATAATACGATGAATTCCCCAATACTACAAATTCTTCATCAATGACTATACGGATATTCCATCTATCAAGTACTTCAACTTTAACACCAGTATCACTATCAACGTGTCGACAAAACAATGAGAGCCTATCCCTACTCCTCTTACATGAGACCAAGCTTGATAACTTCAAACCCTCGTAGAGTAGCCTTGATAAACTATCATTTACCACGTAGACAGTCATCTAACATCCTCAAAGATATCTAGAGGGTAATGATCTCTTTAAGCATAGGCAAGACAAAACAGTATTACCATGTACTCCAACATTTAAATATCGGGTTTAAGTACAAGACGATAACCATAAGTACTTTAGAAAACACTCTTCAATCATAGGGCTAAATCCTTGACGAATACAAGAGAATTCCTAGACATACTCTCAAAAGCTTCAAGTGAGAGAAGGGGAGTAAAACCGAGATATAGTAGAGCAGATGTCTATCAAACACTACTAATACTACTAGAAGAGGGGCCTCTAGGGAGACTAAAAATAGCTGAGAAACTAGGCTTAGGTGAAGCGAGCATCAAGACGATGCTGCGTAGATTAAAAGAACTCAACATAGTAGACATAGACCCCATAGCCGGAGCGTATCTTACATCAAAGGGTAGAGAAATAATAGAAAAGGTTTCAGA
>JALUDQ010000053.1 GCA_027043985.1 Desulfurococcales archaeon | reverse complement strand
CCTATATGGTTAAAGCATTAGCTGATGCAGGCTATGTTAGAGAGGCAAAGAATATTATATCATTGATGCTTAAATGTATGCGGGAAGACGGTTTAATAGGTGCAATTGACTGTAAGCCCGAACCCTTCGAAGCCGATAGTCAGGGACAGTTGATCTGGACTATACACCAATACTACAATGCTACTCGTGACCAAGAACTATTAGAGCTGGCTTACCCTAAGCTTAAGAAGACTGCTTACTACATAGTTAAGATGTTTGATGATGGAATAGAGAAAGGATGGCTTCACCCCCCGAGCGTTAGTGCTGAAGACCTAGGGCCATCTGACTACTATTACTGGGACGTATATTGGAGCCTAGCTGGTTTATGGAGTATAGCTGATATAGCGTGGATATTGAATGAGAAGAAGGATGCAGAAGAATATGCTAGCCTAGCAGCAGACTACGAAGACATAGCATGGAGGAATCTTGGAGAAGTTAGCAGTAAGGCTGGATTCTTCCACCCAACAACTCCTAGTAGACTATTCCTTGACAGCGGTATTGGTAGAAGTCTCGTAGCACTATGGCCTCTACGCCTCCTACCAGAAGATACCGAGCTGGCAAAAGAACTAGTATACAATGCTTGGAGATTCACGTTGAATGGCGGCTTCCTTCACAGTGTTCTATGGAGGGCTCTCGGATCCTATATAACAATGCATTTAGCGGATTCCCTCCTACTAATAGGAGACCGTGAAAAATACTTGAAAAGCCATGAATGGCTCATAAGAGTCTCTGAGCCTTTGGGCCAGTGGTGTGAAGCTCATAGTCCTAGAACACTCAAGGGCACTGTAGGTGATTTCCCACATGGATGGGCTAGTGCCGACTACATAATGCTTGCTCGAAACGCTATAGTCCATGAGGATTATTCTTCAACAAAACTATACTTGCTCAAGGGTGTGTGGGAGAAATGGGCTGAACACATAGCTCTTGAAGCTAGGACTAGTCGGGGTAGAATCCTGGTAGAGTCGGCAAAAACTGAGACGAATACTATTAAGGTGAAAACCGTTCTTCCAGCATATGATGTAGTAGTACTGTATTCACCAATAAACACTATTATAGAGAGAGTTAAAGCAAACGCAACATATGAAGTAGAAGATGATCACTTGTTAATCTATGAGCCACCGAGAAAACTAGAAGTATTGTTAAGGTATAGGAGGCTAGAAGAATAATGCTGGTAGAGTTATAGCTAACACTATTATCCCCGCAGCTATGGGGAAATAATACAATGGAAGCTTCCGTGAAAGCAGGTACATAACAGCTATCCCTAAAAGACCAGATAGAAAAGCAGTTGAAAGTGCTACAAGACCAGTAGGCTCGAATATAAAGTGCTCGCTGAACCCAGTGTAAAGGCTAGCCAAGAATATTACTGGTATAGATGCTAGAAAACTCGTACGCACAGCCTCCCAGGAAGAAAAACCACTCAACAATAGGACTAGTATTGTTAAACCACTTCTCGAAACGCCCGGTAGGACGGCTATACCTTGAGCTATTCCTAAGATTAAGTAGTCTCTTCTACTCATTTTATCAAGGCTTTTCTCTCCAAAAGCCCTAACCTTCTTCATGAATAAACCTAAGCCTATCAGAGTTGCCCCTATAATAGCTGAGATTACGTCCAGGTTTAATTCACCAACTATTTCATTATAGATGAAATATATTGGTACCCCTATTATCAGACTATATATGGTGCCGTAGATCCAGAGCTTTGTAACGGGATCGAGTTTAAAGTGGAAAAGCCTTGCTAATGCTACATAAATATCACGGTAGAAGAATACGAGAGCAGAAATTAGCGTACCAAAGTGTAGAAACAAGGACATACGATAGGCTTCCCCAATACTATACCCAAATAATCCAGCCAGAAATAGAGTTACCTGGCCACTACTACTAACTGGAAGCCACTCAAGCAAGCCCTGTATTAGTCCAGCTACAACCGCATCTAGAAGAGAAGGCATTACCAGTCATCTACGCGGTTGTAGTTCTTCTTAGGTATTAAATCTTAGCTTATAAGGTCATGAATGAATTATTAATATACCTGGAACAACCAATTATATTCTACAAAAAGGGTTTACGGGTGAATCATAGTCTTGACAGATTTTGAATGGTATCTAGACTTTGTTGATAAAAACTATGAGCCTAAGCCAACTGATCTAATAGTAGTATTTAGAATAACACCAGCTAAAGGATTCAGTATAGAGGAAGCAGCTGGAAGAGTTGCATCGGAGAGCAGTGTTGGCACGTGGACTACATTATCAGTTCTACCGCCACGAATAAAGGAGTTAATGGCTAAGGCCTACTGGTTCAAGGATCTAGGTGATGGTAGCTGGCTTGTAAGGGTAGCGTATCCTATAGACTTATTCGAGGAGGGTAGCTTACCTAATCTCGCAAGCTCTGTTTTAGGTAATATCTTTGGCATGAAGGCTGTCAAGGGATTGAGGGTAGAGGACATATACTTACCAAAAGAATATGTCCAGTACTTTAAGGGCCCCGTAAAAGGCATACAAGGTGTACGTGAGAGCCTAAAAGTATATGATAGACCCGTTCTCGCAACCGTTCCAAAGCCCAAGGTAGGATATGATCCAGACGAGTATGCACAAGTAGCCTACGAGTTCCTATCGGGTGGAGTAGACCTTGTAAAAGACGATGAAAACCTAGCCAGCCAGAAATTCTGCCGCTTCGAGAAGAGACTAGAAAAAGTAATGAAGACTATAGACCGTGTTGAAAAAGAAACGGGTGAACGTAAGGGATGGCTAGCTAATGTTACTGCACCAGTAGAGGAGATGAAGCGGCGTATAAGACTGGTAGCAGACTATGGTAACCCGTTCATAATGGTAGACTTCGTAATAATAGGGTGGAGCTCTCTCCACGAGGTAAGAGAGCTTGCAGAAGACTATAAGCTCGCAATACACGCTCACAGAGCATTCCATGCAGCCTTTACGAGAAACCCATATCACGGTGTATCAATGTTCGTGTTAGCAAAACTAGCAAGACTCGTGGGAGTAGACCATATCCACATAGGGACTCCTGGTGTAGGAAAACTAGAAGCAAAGACAAGAGATGTAGAAAACATGGCAAACCTACTGAGAAGCCAGGAGTACAAGCCAGCAAAAGACGACTTATTCCACCTACCACAGCCATGGTATGGTCTAAAACCAGTTTTCCCAGTAAGTAGTGGAGGCCTACACCCAGGTACACTACCAGAAGTAATCAAACACTTGGGAGTAGACCTTGTAATCCAAGTTGGTGGGGGAGTACTCGGTCACCCAGACGGACCCTATGCTGGTGCAAAGGCTGTAAGACAAGCAATAGAGGCGGCACTAAAAGGAATACCTCTTGAAGAATACGCTGAACAACACAAAGAGCTTAAGAGAGCACTAGAGAAATGGGGTGTTGTAAGACCCGCCTAGACGATAATTTTAATAAATAATGTTTTTATCCTTAACCAAGACTATTCTTTTCTAAAACACATTCTCGTAGTCTATCCTGGATTTACCATGATATTTTTAAACTTTTAGACTAAACTCCAATATTTACGAAGAAAGGAATAAGGCTGAAACACATCTATACAATCGTGTTCAGAGGGATGCATTGATGCCTTCAATGATAATAGTGTTAATGGGCCCAGCTGGTTCCGGTAAGACTACTCTTGCTTCAGCTCTAGGAGAGTGGATAGAAGAAAACCAGGAATACAGTGTGGGTTACGTGAACCTTGATCCAGGTGCAAGGATACTACCGTATAAGCCGGACTTTGATGTCCGCGAATGGTTTACTATAGATAAGATAATGGAGAAAGAAGGACTAGGACCCAATGGCGCTATGATTAGGGCCTCGGAACTCCTAGCCGAACGTAGAAGGGATTTACGTAAAATCATAAGAGGGATGAAGAAAGAAGTAGTAATCATTGATACACCGGGTCAGAGCGAGATATTTATCTTCCGTAAAGCAGGCCCCAAGATAACTGATGCCCTCAAATTCATAGCAACAACTATAGGAGTATACCTCGTTGATCCTACTATAACTTCCCTCATAAGCGAGCTAGCAACAAGCTTGTTCATGGGCCTCATAATACAGTTGAGACTAGACATACCCGTCGTTCCAGCTATAACCAAAGTAGACCTAGTAAAACTGGACCTAGGAGAAACCTTTTACATAGGACTCGAAAAGGTAAGAGAACTAGCAGAACAAGAACTAAAGGGAACGCTACAAGAAGTCATACCGAGAATAATAGACGTAATGATAGACTATATGCCACCAATAAGAATAGTAGAAGTATCAGCAAAAACCGGGCAAGGACTAGAAGAACTATACCAATTAATCTACGAGACCTATTGCTCATGTGGAGACCTAACATAAATACAGAGAAGGGGTCGGTGGGGTAACCGCTACCCCATCGGGGAGGGGCCTAGTCGGGCTCCCCGAAAATATCTTCATCCCCTACTCAGCTTCGAATTCAAAGCATTATTTATATGCTATTGTTGGAAACTGCCATGTCTGTTTATTAGCTCGCTTACGTTTTTCTTAAGTTCTTCGTCTATCTGTGCGGCGTAGGTGTATGCCTTATCTATTCTTGGTTTGCCATAGGTTTGACAGATCATTGGTAGTTCTACTCTTATTTTTTCTCCTCCTATTTCTTGTTCTTCTTCTACGAGGGCTAGTATTATTGGTGCCCAGATTGTTTGTCCTTGGATGACTATGTTGTTGGTGGGGCTGTTTTTATCTACTAGGATATTGTCTATTATTTCTAATAGTATCTCGTAGGAGGCTATCTCTCCCCTCACACGTGCTCGTTCACGCCTCTTTTTTCTAGGGATACCACTTAGTTTCACGTAGAGTTCGTCTACTTTCCTATCTATTTCCCTATAAACATCTATTACATCATGTATGATTGATTGTACATCTATTCTCTGGGGTTGTAGGATACGGTTTGTTTCATCTACGTGTTTCTCAACTATTTTTTCGGGTAATCTGAGTTTGAAGAGAAAGAGTTTTGCGAAGAGGTCTCGAGTTTTCGGGTAGAAGTAGAAGTCGAGATGAGCCTTGTTTACACGTTTTCGTGTTGGATCATGTATTGTTAGCTCTCTTAGTGGTGTCCATACGTGAGTCCAAGCAACTATATTGTAGCCTTTCAAGCATTTATGTAGACAATATTCGGGTCCCTTGAACTCTAGTTCTTTTGAAGGCTTGAGTACAAGCAAGTATCCGACCTCCGGTGGGGTTTTATTTAGGTGTCAGATGGTTGATCCTTCTTCACTTTTCTGCTTATTGAGCCTTCATCATCCTCTAGTTTATCCTCTATGCTAGATAATAATCTTCTCGCTACTTTGGTCATGACTTCTAGTCCCCTAGACTTGTAATCTAATACCAGGATTTCTGCTTCCTTGTTAGGGTAGTCGTCTCTATAGTTTCTTAATAGTTCTGATAGCTCGTCTTCGACTATTAGGAGTATTGGTTCTACTGGTGATGCCCACCTGTTTTCAGAGTATTTGGCTTTGAGAAGAGTTTCCAGGACTTGTTTATCGCTTGCATTCGCTGGTAGTTGTCTTAGTGCTGCATAATAGTGTCTTATATAATGGGCTATGATCTTGCCTACTGCTGT
>JALUDQ010000052.1 GCA_027043985.1 Desulfurococcales archaeon | reverse complement strand
CAAGGATGGAGCTAGAACTCGTATCCGTGATGGAGACGAGATAGCTATCTTTCCACCGGGAGGTGGTGGATAAGAATTGAGAAAACGCTATGACCACACCTTCTTTACAGAGGAACAAGTAAAAGTATTAAGGCTACGAGCCGAAGGCTATACTCTTGAACAGATAGCAAGTATTCTTGGAACATCCAAATCAAACATACACTCCATATTGAAAAAAGCTAAGGAGACTCTGGAAAGAGCGAAAAGAACCATAAACTTATACCGCGAAATATATTCAACTATATCGTTTACGTTTAACCGTGGAGACAGTTTAGCAAACATAATTACACATATCTATAATACCGCGGATATTTATGGAATAAAAATAAAAATGCGTAGCCTTGAACTGTTATACTATTTAAGAGAAATATTATGGAATTGTCTAGAGCCTCGAAAGGATCTATTACTCTGTGATATACATGTAAAAATAGATAGAGATGGACACGTTATAGTTTCAACTAAACAATAAATATTATAATATCTCGGCTTGGATACCAGTAGTTTTTGCAAAGCTTTTTAGCTCTTCAGCATAATCTCCTATTACTAGTGCGTAATGATTGCCCATACTCTTCTCTAACAGTATTGATGCTTCTACGTTTAATTCTATTGTGACCTGGGTTCTACAGTGCATATTGCTCTCTGGCTCGCCTTTCACGATAAGTCCTCTCAAGACTCTCATTCTGTCGAGACTAGGAGAGAACCTTAGAAGCGTTACTGGAGACTTTTCTGGATATTTCACAGCTATACCGACACCCCTACCTGTTTCAAAATGTGTTCTTAATATATAGTTACCTATGGACATAGGAGCTGTACAGTGTGCTATCATTAGTTTATTGTCCTCTATCTTCGATGGATTCCCCATAAATACTGGCTTATTTGATAACTTATTTAATATGATCATCGCAATAGCTGAAGGAACATCTCCTTCACATCCAGCAACTATTCCTTCACTATTAAGTATGCTCAACGGCAAGCAAGCTGTAGTGTCTAATGAGAATATTATATCGAAGCATTTAATTGTGATAGCATTTAGATTCTTTTCTTTAATTATGTTTCTCAGTGCTATGTAGAGCTTTAATGCATCTATTATTCTTTTATTATTAACTTCTATTTTCTCTGCATTACCTTTAACTTTTTCCATTAGATTTATAACCTGTTCTTTACTAGTAGTATTATACACTTTGTATATTTCTTCTAATGGTACTTCTACTATATTTATTCCTAGTTTCTTCTTAGCCGTTATTGGATCTACTCTACTGTATACTAGCCATGGGCTTATACCACCAATTAACCCTAGGTTATAATTGTATAGAGATAGCGCTGCTTCTATTCCTCTTATAATTTTCGCTAATCGACTTATAGTCTCTGGATTTTTCTCTACATCAAGGTAAATAGACCATACCTTATTGTTAAGTTCCTCTGCAAGAGGCTTTGCCTCAAGGAGAGCGGGCAGACTATTCATCGTTGGATGAGCTATGAATATCGTTGGCTTTCTTAACGCACTCGTTTCTATTATTAATTCTTCGGAGCCACCAGTTACAACTAGACCAATAATAATATCACATTCAGTAAGTTGCAACGATATCTTCCGTTTGTCTGTTATAAGGCCCTTGTCTACAAGTCCAAATTTTACTCCACTATTTATTTTTGAAAGTATTCTTCTAATAACATTATTTACCGATACCTTATCATGTATAGGTGAAGCTAGTGAGACAAAGCATCTCCTCAAGACGTATGACCCTCTAATCTAAGATTTATTAGATACAGTACGAATTTAAGTAAATACCCCTTAAGGGTGTGTTTATGGAAGAGTTGTTTAATAGAATAATAAAAGAGGTAAAAAATAACAGAAAAGTTGCATTAGTCATAGTTGTAAGCAAACTAGGCTCAGCCCCAAGAGAACCTGGAGCAAAAATGCTAGTATTCGAAGATGGTACTACTTTTGGAACTATAGGCGGCGGTAGTTTTGAGCGACAAGTAGTCTCTGAAGCCCTAAAGGCTATAAGAGAAGAAAAACCACGTAAAATAAAATATGTTTTTAGAAGAGACCACATTCCAAAGGACGCTGTTCCCACGGGCCTAGAGTGTGGAGGAGAATTAGAAGTGTTTATTGATGTAATATCACCCACACCAAGAATAATCATTGTTGGCGCAGGACACATAGGAAAGCCTCTAGCCGATCTAGCAAATTTAATGAACTTTAGGGTCACAATAATAGATGATAACAGCGAGATAGCTTCTAAAGAGAGATTCCCGTATGCAGAGGAGATAATTGTAGATGAACTAGCAAAAGGGTTACTCAAGGCTAATGTAACGCCAAACGATTTTGTAGCTATAGTGTATGGTGGATTAGAAGAAGACTACGAGGTGTTTAAGCAAGCCATTCTCGCAAAGCCTAGATATGTAGGTTTACTTGGGAGCAAGAGAAAAGTAACCCTATTTAAGAAAAGGCTACTTGAAGAAGGCTTAAAACTCGACGACTACAAGGGAAGAGTCTACGCTCCAATAGGACTAGATATTGGTGCAAAAACGCCAGAAGAGATAGCTGTTAGCATAATGGCTGAGATAACAAGTGTTATTCGTGGAGCAAAAAACGTGAAACATCTATCAATTATATAGAGTTTACAGTAAACCCAGTTTTTTCAAGTCTTCAATAGTATCTATATCTACTACAACCTCCTTATAATCTGTATTAACGATAACTGTTCTATCCCTATACTTCCTCGTAACAGCCTTTAAGCCAAAAGTCTCCTCATTTATTTTAAGTATTTCATCAAAAAGCTCTCCAGAAAACAGTATCGGATGACCCTTCTCACCCCTATATGATGCTACCACTATAGGGGCCTGCTTTTCCTCATACTTGTCTATTACCTTATCAAACACCGTTGAGGGGACAAAAGCTACATCTGCCGGATGAATAATAGCGGCCTTAGCCCATTTATATACGGCTCTAATGCCGCGTTTAACCGAATACGACATCCCCCTTTTGTATTCAGGATTATATACTAATACTACATCATAGTTTGATATAACTCTAGCTATTTCCTCCGATTTATAGCCTAACACCACAAGTACTTCATCAGCCTTAGAGCCTAAAGCCGCTTCAACAACATGCTTTATTAGGGGTTTTCCTCTAACATTATAGAGTAACTTGTTCCCAGGAAAACGAGTACTCATACCAGCTGCAAGAATTATTATTGGTATCATATTATTACCCGTCCAGCTATTTCATGTAAACATATTTTTCAGAGTATTTTAGTATTGCTCGTGTACCCCCCGCTCTTCTAACAACTTCGGCTGTTTTCCAGACATCATTTACCTTTACACTACCTATTACATCTAAACCATGTGTACTCAGTATTTGAGGTAGAACTTGAGCGCTAGGACCAACTATTACCTTTTTTGCCTTCTCGGTGTATCTTAATATATCATCTAAAGTATCATTAACTAATACTGAACCCGTTATGAAAACTATATCTATGCTTTCCGATATTCTTGGAAGAACAAGATCACTATAGATTGATTCAAATCGTGTAGGTGGTTCCCTTTCAATTACATAAATGTTTCTGAAACCCCTCTCTCTTAGCCTATTGATCACAGGTCTTATGTATCCTATTACGAGGATCCTTGAGTCAGGAGATATTTCTATAGAGTCCAGTATATCTCTGCCGAATAATATCTTGCCAGGAAGATTCTTATATAATTGCTTATTAAATAATAGGTACTGTGAAATAGCGTTCAATAAAGCCAAACCTACTGTCTTCTCAATAAGTTTCCATGAGGAGACTAATCTCGGAATCTCATCTATACTGGGTAGGGAATTATCCCTTAACCCGTGAAACACCTTATCATAAGTAGTATGTGCTAAACCGAGAGCAAACCCTCTTCTACCTTTGACAATACAATATGTATAACTCAGACTTATGCCCAGGTCAACTACGCTTAAATACTCATCCAATAAATTTAACGTATTATGTGCAATCTCATCGATTATCATGGAGAACCCCTTAAATAGTCTAAGAAGGGCGCAAAATAAAATATGAGTACCTATAACAAAATTATAGTGTAATTAGGAGGGGGTATTGAAAATGAAACTAAACGCTTGGATTATCATAGCAGTATTATTAGCAATCATTATAGGAATATACGTATATCAATATTACATTATGCAGAGCACATCAGCTGAACCGATGCCTGAGAAAGGAATATTCATAATTGAAAACGGACGTCTCAAACCAACAAATATTACAAAGATTCCACCCTCTAACAATACTGTAATAATAGCCTTACTGTCAGATACTTGCCCGCATTGCCGTGCTTTTTGGCCCACACTATATAAAGTTGCAAGAGAGCTTGAGGGAAAAATAGAAATCTATTTTGTGATCCTTGATCCAGCATTATCGGAGCCCATGCGTGATATTGCTTTTTACTTTTATAATAACAAACTATGGGATGGGAGCGTGCCAGCACTAATAGTCTACAAAAATGGCTCCTACGTTACTACTTGGATTGGCCGCATGAGTGAAGAAGAACTCCTAAATAGAATCAAGGAGGTGACTTAGAAAAGATTAATTAAACAGTCTAGGTGTAATCCATTAATGAGAAAACAGCCTATATGCTAATCTTTATTGCTGTTTTTAATGTCTCCTGGGCTTCCATATTTGTTCGATTGGCTAACGCGCCAGGAGTAGTGTGTGCTACATGGAGGCTTATTTTCTCAACCATAATCACTTTATCCATATCAGTATTATCCAATAAGCTGAGAGAACTTGTATCATTGAATAAGAAGACCGTCCTATTGTCAATAGTATCTGGTGCGTCTTTAGCAATACATTTTGCTACCTGGATGGAGTCTCTTTTCTTACTAACTGTCGCAGTTAGTGTTACACTTGTAGTAACGTACCCACTGATAACCGCATTAATAGAGCATTTTATTTTAAAGGAAAAGATAGAAATCATCCAATGGATAGGCATTACAATAGCCTTTATTGGTGCATCAGCACTATCTTTTTCAACAATAAATGATAACCCCGTATCATATACATCAAATACTATATTGGGACTCGTATTAGCATTAGTGGGGGCTTTTACTGCTGCAATATATTTCGTTATAGGTAGAATTATTCGTCAAGAAACTAGTATGATAACCTATACGAGTATAACGTATACTTCTGCCTCAATAGTTTTACTATTAACCTCCATCTTGCTAGGATACAATTTAGTAAAATATGATACCTCTACGTGGATATACTTTGTATTACTAGCCGTTGTACCTATGCTGGGAGGACATAGTATATTGAATTATTTGTTAAGGTATATTAAGGCGTCTATAATCACAGCTACAGTACTAGGTGAACCCATTGGCGCTAGTATATTAGCGGCAATTATATTAGGTGAGGTATTGCCTATACAATCATATATCTATATTGCTATTACATTAATAGGAATATTCATAGTGCTATATTTTAAGTGAAAAGCTAGATACAAATACTACAGCGTAAAGTAAAGTTATGGAGATAAGTTATGGTGAGAGAGAAAGTAGTGCATTACACTCAAGTGGAGAAGGAAAGAGTAGAAAATGCTAATGGTACATGGATTAGATGGTTGATATCTGAAAGGGATGGAGCACCTAATTTCGCTATGAGGTTATTTGAAGTAGAGCCCGGGGGCCATATTCCAGCACATAAGCATCCATGGGAGCATGAGATCTTTGTATTAGAGGGAGAGGGACGTATACGTATAGGCGATAATAATTATGTTGTTAAACCAGGCTACGTGGTCTTCATACCACCAGATATAGTACATGAGTACTGGAATACGGGGAAAACCTTTTTGAAGTTCATTTGCGTAATACCCTTGAAGTCTAGAAAATAAACTCGTGGATCAAGTATTATTTTCGGCTAAACTATGTTTTCTTAATACACTCATTAAGTCTTTGAGAGTTATAGGGCCTTCACGCAATATCCTTATCTCTCCATTTATTATTTCGACTACAGTAGAAGGAACACCACCGGGCGTTGGCCCTGCATCAAGTACTATATCAACGAGATCATCTAGCTCCCTTAACGCTTCCTCAGCACTACGCGGTGCAGGATGACCTGAAATATTAGCACTAGTACCTATAATTGCTCCCCCCAGCCCTTCAGCCAATAGTAATGGTATTTTATGATTAGGCATACGTACTCCTATCTTTCCCGTACCAAAAGTTATCTTGAACGGAAACTTCTTCTTTACGGGAAGTATTAGTGTGAGAGGCCCTGGCCAGAAATTCTCCATTAATTGAAGAGCTGTATCCGAGACGTATGCTATCTCCATTACATCTTTGATAGAAGAGACAAGTAGTGGTAATGGTTTATCACCTCGTTTCTTTATCGAGAATATTCTTTCTACAACATCTTCGTTAAAAGGGTCTCCTCCAACACCGTAAACAGTATCAGTTGGATAGACTGCTATTCCACCTTTTCTTAATACGTTGATCACGTAATCAATTATGTTCCTTTGAGGATTATCTTGTGACACTTTAAACACTTTCACCATGAAGCCCTACCTCACATTATTACATAGATTACTAGCTACATTAATCATTTTAAGTAACACTAATCTACTATCTACTTAGCATAAAACGAGGTAATGGAGAATGAATGAGGAAAACATTAAGGCCTTATATAAAGCTATTAGTTCACTAAAAAATATGCCTAGACAGGGGTGGGTTATAGAAGGCGTGCCCAAGGCTATTGCCGAAGATGTAGCACAACACTCGTATGAGGTTGCCTTAACATCATTGGTAATAGCTTTAGATTTAGAAAAGAAAGGAATACGGTTAGATCTAGGAAAACTACTATCTATGGCTTTAATACACGATCTTCCGGAAGCCTTTATAGGCGATATAATAAAATATATGCAAAAATACATAGGTAGACTAAAAGAGGAAGTAGAAATACAGTCTCTTAACGAGTTTATAGGAGTAGATTATATTGTTCAAATTCATAGTGAGTACGTTAAAGGAGAAAGCATTGAGGCATTAATTGTTAAATTATCGGATTTAACGGCCACGGCTGCTCAAGCAATGAGATATTACAGTCTAGGTTATACTAATGTAAAGCGTATACTTGATAGTACTAGAGAAAAAGCATTGAAACTAGCAAGAGAAAAAATTCCAGAAGCAGAAGAAACAATTGTGAAAATATTCAATAGTGTATAATATAACGGTTATTAGGATTAAGAGATTAATATTTAAATAACAAAGCTGCTTAAACATTAGTGCGGGTACTTAGTGGAGGCAAAGAAAGTTCACATATTAGAGAATCCTTATATTAGTGAGAAACTCACGATTCTAAGAGACAAAAATACATCTTATCTTGTTTTCAGAAGTGTTCTCGAGGAACTAGGTTTTCTTATCGGAGTTGAAATGAGTAAGTCACTGCCAGTAGTTGAAAAGAGAATAACCACCCCATTAAATGTTGAGGTTAAAGGTATTTCTATAACGAATAGAGATAAGATGATCTTGATACCAATATTGAGAGCTTCAATACCACTTGCATGGGGTATGCTAAAGGCTTATCCGGAGGCCAAGATGGGTCTTATTGTTGCAAGGAGAATTGAAGAATCCATAAAAACGGATGAAAAAGGTATACGTTTTGACATAGAATTAAGTTATAAGAAGCTACCAAGAATAGATAATAACTCTATAGTCGTAATAATTGACCCTATGATAGCAACTGGTTCAACCATCATAAGAGTACTTGATGAAATACTGGTATACAATCCCTCGAAAATAATTATTGTGGGGATAATAGCTACGCCTTACGCAATAGACCGCATATTAAGCAAGGCAGAAAATATAGAATTCTATCTGCTCGCAGTAGATGAAAAACTTGATGAAAGAGGATATATAGTGCCTGGCTTAGGTGATGCAGGTGATAGAGTTTTTGGAACCTAAAGCTATTTTCCAACCATGCCACGATCTAACATATACGTAATTAGACTAGTAAATATCATTGTAAGAAGGGATGTAGAGCCAAGTAATAATAGTGTAGATGACACATAGGCTGAGATAGTATAGGTTTTAGCATACAGTATAACGTTTACTAAGACTAATGCAAAAGACCATACAATCATATGACGCCTTCTTAATACTACACCTACTAAAATCATTATTGTAGCCGATACGTACACTATTAATTCTAGTATTGAGAGAGGATATTCTAACACTTTGATACAGTCCTAGTTAAGAAGTACTCTATATCAGATTATTAACCGAGAACGATAATACTTGTAACCAGTATTATACCCTAAATTTATATATGGCTATATTCACCATTATCTTCTATTATATAGCCATTGTAGTATGGGTATACTATTTATCTTTTCCTTATCTAATAGTTCCCAGTAAATTCCTTTCGGCTTGGGATGAGGTTTAATCGTTTTAATTGTATGTGTAGGCGTTACTATTATGTCGACTGGGAGATCATGTACTTCTCTTGGAAGTTTTTTATCTAATAATTGAAGATCATGTATTGTTGTAACTACTGACGTGTTTTCATTAATCTTACCTATTTCTCGTAATATAGCGTATTCTAGTTCAGCGTATCCTCCTCCCTTACCGATACGTGAACCATATCTATCGACTGCTACACTACCAGTAACTATAAAGTCTATTTTCGGTAATTCTAAGATTCTTTCTCTATTGAATAATTTTCCTAAAATAAATGCCCCTTTAATAGTTGAAGCCTTTCTCATCATGTTTTGCGGTATGGTTTTTGGATCAAGTAGGATGAATCCTTTCCTGATTTTTGGAGTAGGCATTATAAGGATCTTACCTTGCAATAGTGCTTGTAGCCTTACTGGTTGCTGGGGGGCATCCGGATTCACTTTAACTACTCTAGACCTACGCCAAATAGGTATTTGAGATAAATTGTAGGCTGCTCTTTCGGCTCCGACAAAATTAGGTATTCTCCCATGTACGGGCCTGGGGAAACGCGCAATATTTTTCTCTTCCAATAGGTTCCAGATATATTCTCTAATTTTCTTTTTCAGCTCCTTTACATTGTTTTTATCTTGCAATATTATGGTCCCTAATGCTTGTTTTTCAATATAATCTATTAATCTTATGTCTTAATCAAAAATTGGGGAGAGGTTTGGAGGAAGTTGTTATTGACTTAATTCTAGGCATGCTAGGTATTCCTTCATTTGGTAAACTTAGAGAACTAGTAAAAAAGCACAGTGGTAAAGTTGATGTGGTATTAGTTTATAAGGATAGAAAACCTGATAATATAGTAAAAATATTAAAGGAGTTCAATCATATTGTCAACATAAGAGAAAATGAAGGTCTACCTAGTGGTGTAAAAGAGCTGTACCCTATCACAATTATATATGGACTATTTAATGGAAGAATAAGAATATATGGCGATATGTCTGGTCTCCTATCCTATGTTTTTGGCGAAATATTGGGGCTAGCAAATGGTACCTTAGAATCCGAAGTACCTAGAGAAGTATTGAAAGAACTCGAGGAGAAGGTTGAAAGAGAGATAAATATTGCTATATTTGTTGTCCCTGGTATACCGTGTGTTAAGGCGTGTCACATGTTCTCCCATATTGCTTCAAGAGTCAATAAGATCTATATAGAAATAATTGATGTCGACATGCATCAAAAATACTTTGAGAAACACTCCAATGGATCATTACCATTAATAATCATTAATAATAGGGCAAAGAAGACTGGTAGTCCGCGAAATTATAGGGAAATACTAAGGCTATTAGAGAAAGCTAATTAGATATTAATGAATTCTAATGGAAGATTTATTAAATGAAATACAAAGATAACATAACCAGCATAAACACACGCCATACTCTGCGAATAATGTATTAATAATAAACCGCAAATTAAGAGCCAGTATGGTGCTATAGCTATAATCATGTAGCGTACTTTTTCCTCACGTTTTAGCTCGCTAAAACTTTGGGTCTTATCATATCTTTTGAGTTCAAGACGAAAACCCCATAATATGTACTTCTTGGAAAACACTTTGATTGAACCATTCTCATTTAAGATTTTGGCCGCTATGTAATGCGATAACTCGTGGAGTACCATGGAAGCAAATACTATGAGAGCATATACTGTGAACTCTGCTATAACTTTTGTTACCAGCATTATTTATCATTTAATAGTTTCACCCACGACTCTTTTAATATCTTACCATGTTAGTTTCGGTGAACTCTATGTAAGCTATGAGTATTTATAGTCATGTAATAGAAGTAATACACTTTTCCAAAAGTTTCGCTTAACTCCGTTCAAAATATGTCGAGTGTTATGTTAGAATGTTCTTATCATAAATTGTTTAGAAAATAATTTCTATTGTGCTGTAGGATAAAATTACTCTATACCGAGAATGCGGTAACGTCCATCCGGCAATGATAGTACTCTGCCTTGTTCTACGAGTATTGATAGAGCTCTTCTTATCTTATCCTCGCTTGCGATACCTGATAATATTTCGTGGAGTTCCTTAAGATTCCGTGGTTTTTCCTTCAATAATTCTATTAAGATATTCTTTAATTCCTCCTCGTTAGGAGCCATCATCACTACTACGTCGGGATCTTCATATACAACTCTTAGTCTTACCTTAGTATTTAACTCCTCACTCATATTTTACTGACCTCTGCGTAGGAGTTTTTAAATTCCTGCAGATAAGTGTTGCGGAAAAAGTTTTAAACGTATAATAATCGGGTAGCAATGTTAATCTGGGTTAACTAATAGTGTCGCCTAGAGAGGATGTTAAGCAACGCTACTTGTTGAGTATTATTGAGGTACGGCGTCAAAGACTTAGGAGAATCGCTGATAACTTATTTCAATCATATATAAGGCATGTTATATTAGCGTACACTAGACCTCACACATTAAGGTTTTGCTACGATACGTTAAGGGAACTAGACCGTATACTTGGTCAACTCGAAGTAGAGATAACTAGAAGAGGGATGGGATCCCATATTAATAGAATATTGGTTAAAGCGAGGAAACTAGCCTCCCAGATCGGGGGTGAGACTCAAGTTATCATAGAGGATTTAGTTGAAACGATACAGAAGTTCTACTAAGCATTGAATCACGCGTGAATAATTAAAAATCTATATTTTTTTAACACGATAAGGATAAAGTCTTATTTCAGTGTAGAATCTTCTGAAAGAATACCAGCTCTTTCAAGAAAAAGGAGGGATCAGCTATGGAACTCCATGAAGTGGTATCGAAGATCTTGAAGACAGGTAGCTGTCATCCCGTTGGCTCGAGAAAACTTGTAGCTCTTATAAAGGAGTTCGTTAAGAAGAACCCTCGGGAATCTATTAATGAATTACCTGAATGGAGTGTATGGCTGACTTTTATAAAAAACTTTGTAATACCAGTAATGAAGGAATTAGAAAAAATGGACTGTTGCCATACCGCCGCAATGATTGTTGGTGCAATAATATATGAGTACCCTGAGCTAGAGGAACTAATAGACAAATGGATAAGCGATAAATGTGTTAGAGAAAACCATCGATATTGTTGCAAAGAGCTACGGGAATACCTCAACTTGAAGAATAAGAAATAAAGCTCACTTGCACACGTTTTAAGTTTTTATATCAGAGTATACTACTTATATATAGTAGTTGAAACATAGTAGGAGGAGGATATTATGAGCGTACAAATAGATAAGATAGAAATAGACCTAACACACGTGCCCGTAAGGCCGACAAGTAGAAAGGAAATTCAACAACTAGAGACAGCCCTAATCATAGGAACACTCTATAGACCCGAGGTAGTTGAATTAATCCGAGATCCTCTAGAGCGCGCAACATGGGTAGACAGCCTAGCAGTTGCTGCTGCAGCCCTAGCACGAGAAAAGGCTGGATACACTGTTTCTCAAATAGCAGAAGAAGTAGGAAGAAGTGAAGCCATGATAAGAGCACACTTACAAGGAAAGACGAAAGCAGGCAGACTAGTAAAAGAAACTTATGAGCTTCTTGTAAGAGGACAATTAAAGCTTGTAGTACCATTTACTGGCGTTAATCTAACGTTAGAAGAATATGAGAGATTAAAGAGTGCTGAGGAGGAACTTAGGAAGTTGAAGGAGAAAATAAGAGAGTTAGAAAAAGAAAACGAAGAACTTAAGAAAAAGTTGAAAGAAGCGGTTGCTGCCGAAGAAATACAAGAGAGAATAAAGGAATTTGAAGAAACATTGAGAGAACTAGAAAAAGAGAACAGCGAACTTAGAAAGAAGCTAAAAGAATATGAAGAGAAAGTTGCAAAAGCCGACGAACTTGAAAAGAGGGTTTCAGAATTAGAAAGTGAAGTTGAGAAGTTAAAGGAGGAGTTATCAAATAAGGATAATATAATAAAGCAGATAAAAATGCTACTTGGCTGTCAGTAGAAATAATATACTCTTTTTGAGTAAAAGCCTTTTGTGGAGATAGCTTTTTATTTAGCTATGCATTAGGAGACAGTTATTGTGGAGATACTTTATGCCTTGCCCATATTATCAGAACGGGGTTTGTACTTCTCCTAAGGTACCAAAGCCTACATCAACTGTAGTGAACCCAAGTAGGTGTTTAAGTGATAGTGAGTATAAGACATGTAAATATTATGTAGAACAAGAGGAGCAAAAGAATCTTGAATACTTTGGAGATAAAATAAAGAAGGAGTTGAAGCCTTACCCGCCTATACATTACCTTGAGAGGCCCTTGAAGTCTGATTGCCCGTATTATCAGTTGCTTAGCTTTGGTGGATACTATATAGCGAAATGTGAGATTCTTGGACGACTACTAACAAAACATGAGGTATTAATTTGCTCTAAATATTGGGAGAGCTGCCCGATAGCCAAGTACACGCAACTATTCAGTAAAACCGCTGAAACAACTACTTAGTATTTAGGGTTTAAGAATTAAGCAGTAGAAATAGCGTGTAAATGGCTTAGGGTATACGGGCTGAAACTACTTTGAGCTAATATCATTCTGGATACAATCTCTGAAACGTCTAGTGTATCAAATAGTGTTTCATTTACAAGTACTGCTGGAGTTTTAACTTCAGGTGAAGAGCTTGGCAATACTATCAGAGTTAAACGCGTCTTCTCACCAGTATAATATGATAGGAGAAGTGCTAGTTCCTTAGCCTTTACTTCTACTTCTTCGATACCTATATCAAGTGATGTGTAAACAGTTATGCTCAACACTTGGATCACGTTTAAAGTGCTTGTTAAAGCAATGTTTTTAAGTAAATAGGCACTTCCCTGTTAGGGGTAGCTGATTTGAGCTCTTTTATCAAGGAGGGAACTTTTTGGTGTAATGAAAAACCGTTATCACTAGCGCTCCTAAATTTCGCGAAAATACAGGGTTTTTACCCTATATTGGGTATTGACGGGTTCCTTACATATAGTAGGAGAGAGCTCTTAGAAGCTGATGTAAGACTCCCATATAACCTTATTCAAGGAAAAGGTGAAGTCGACATAGCTTTTTTCGATGAAAGAGTTTTAGCTATAGGTGCTGCTGCTACAACCACATACGCATTCATAGAGTACATGAAGTTTCCTCCCAAGACCTTTGACCTTTATACGAGAATAGTCTTCGCAGATCCAGACAACGTTATAGACGCATACAAGGAGCTAACTGGTATCGGGCTGAGGATACCAGCCCCTATTGTGGGAAAGATGTATAAAACATTATTGCTTGTTAAATCTAATGCAAGGTTAAGAAGACTGTATCAAGAGGATCGCAAAATAATTCTATTATCTATTGTGCCATTCTATGCCCCAAAAAATGTTTTGAGATCCTTGCCGATCTACTTGAATAATTTGGTAAAATACATTGCGATACAACATAGAATACATGTCAATGATTTCAATACTTTTGTGATATATCCCAATGAGTTAGGAGATAAGCCTCCAGACAAGATATACTTTAAGTGCGTTGCCCGTTTAAAGGAGTGTGTATTGGATGAAGAGATAATCATTAGAGATTTAATCAAAATTGTAGGTGAACTAAGAGGTTGTAGGGGTTGTCGATATATTGATATTTGTAGAGAGGCTTTCATGAAGCCTTCTAACATATAACATGAAAACCGGTAAACCAAGAATTATTGTCGTAAAGAAAGCTACCGCTCTAACAACAATCACTTGTTCGGGTGATAACACCATACTTAGACCATATTCTGCTCCACCAGCTGCTCCTGGCGTAGGTATAGGACCCATAGCGTTGTAAAAGACTAATGCCTCTAGAGTTTGCTGTAGACTCACTTTACCAATACTACGGGCTGCTAGTAGAAATGAGGAGAAAACTATTGTATATTTTGCCAGTGTAACACCGATTACTCTTATAGCGGTTCCTATGTTAAGAGATGTAGATACGTGTTCTACCGAGCTAACCATTATGAGTAAAAGATCTAGAAACTTTCTTATAATACCAATAGACTTATCTCTTAACCTTGAGAGAAAACCCCTTACACTCTTTCTTCTTACTGCCAGAAATAGTATATTCCACGCAACTATATTATAAATTGAAGAGAGTAAAACGAATATAGTTATGGGGAGCCTCATCACTGCAAAGGATAATGCTGGGATATTTATGATAATTATGTCCCAGTAGTCTTCAAACAATGTAACAGCTATAGCTCTTGACAACCTTATACCATATGATGCTAGTATTAATGCCCTAACTGGCTCTCCTCCAACAGAAGAAGGTGTTGCTAAAGCAACTACATTACCCATTATCCTAGCCTTAAAAGCGTCAACTATACTCATACGATATCCAACGTTCTTAAACAATATCTTTAGTCTTATAGCATCAATAACATTAGAAAAACCATACAATATCATTGATGCTAGCAATAGGATTGGGTCTACATGTAATAGAATATTAATATTTACGTGCATAATTAACATGTAAACAATCATAACAACTACGACGACGAGAACAACGAGTAGAAGATCACGATAAAACTTCTTGCTGCGAAGAGTTTTAATAAAAACGCGTTCTAGGTCTTCCAACTATATTATCCTATTCTAAATCTTAGTATTCCGACTATTCCTCCAAATGTTTTCTTTATCCACTCTCCTTCAGGTATGTCATCACTTATGAAGTACACTTTTGCTCCATATTTCTTCGCTTCCTCTGCAAGTCTATCTGCATCAATTCTATCCTCATCAATGATTAACGCCTTTAGAGCTCCCATTTTTAAAGCCTCTAATACCTCTCTTTCCCCATACACAGCCAATCCATCATCTTTTGCTAAGTGATATTTGAATTCCTCAACTGCTTTCAACGCCTCAACATACATTTGCCCCTGTATTATATCATAGGCCTTCATTACAAGTTCTCGTAGACCTGCCTCACCTTGATATGATACATCAACTAATTGTGGTAGTATCTTCTGCTTCAATCTGTATTCTAGGTAATCTCCTTTAACGAAGTCTTGCTTAGCGTATCCAGGTCCACCAACTATTATTCCCTTCAATATCCCCTTCTCTAGTAGCGGTAGGAAGTGTTTCTTAGCGTGCTCAGCTACCCTCTTAAAGAACTCGTCAACTAGCTGCTCAATTATTCTATCATAACGTCTCTGACTCTGTCCTCCCTTATGATGCTTTCCTGGCACATAACCTTCTAATTCCTCAAGCACCTTTAATCTAGTGCCCTGTAACAATCCTATGGTTGCAGCATCTCTTTCAATAATTAGTATACCAAAGGCTTCCCTCTCCTCAACCATTTCTTCGAGGAATTCTATATGGAACCACTTATCGGTTCTATAGAAGAATACTGGAACGGGATCGGGTGGCGAGAATACATAGCATATGAAATCTCTTGTCTGCATATCCTCTCCACAGAAGACTACAAGACCTGTGTCTGGTACTTTGGGTATTTTTGAGAGTCTATCCATAGCTGCGGTTAGTGCTCGTTGAACAGCATCTTTAGTCCTCTTTAGTTTAATGTTATCCGTTATTGAGAGTTCTTGTCTCAATAAGTTCATAACGTCGCTTATAGGTCTACCTGGAGGAATGTAGAGACTTAACAATACTGTCGCTGGCGCTGTCCAGGTTTTAAGCTCCTTTAATATCTCCTTTAACTGCCTACGCGTTACCTTTAATCTCTCGCTAAATACTCATCCCTCAAACCCGGCTAGGTATGAAATAATACTTGCTTAAAAATTAAACTCTCCTAGAAGCAGAGGCCTTATATATCAAATATAGTATTCTAATGTCTATTAGGGCTCGGATAATAGTCTTAGAGAGAATACGTATTGAGTTGTAGTTGGCAGTTTTCGTCTAAGAATAGCTACTTGAGGCCTATATATTATTATTTGAGACTCGTTATTCCATTTGAGTTCAAGTATCTTTGAAACTACCATTGATTCGATCTTACCTTTTACAACTACTGCTCCCTCCCCGTATTCAGGGCTTACTTCTAACAGTATTGGTAGGTAAAGCTCCTTCCATAAATGCCTCGGCGTAATTGATGCGAGTAACTCAAGCTCTCTACGCTTAAAATAGTGTGTAGAGCCATCACGTAAGACTATATGAGGAAAATCTTCTTGAAGCAGCTCTGCAAGACTACGCTTTTTATATGGTAGGTGAAGGTTTACTAAACGTAGCTCTCTTTGCAGATACTCCTCTAAGCGTGCTTCCTTTTCTGTCTTCATTTTTTCACTCTTGTCTTCTCCTACTTAGTACTGCTTTTACTCTCTTAAGCCTTGTTTTCTCTTCTCTTTCTCTTTCATCGAACATCATTTCGAGGTACTTTATCGTTGCCTCAAGCCTAGGTATTATCACGTGTTCAAGAATGTTGACACGTCTCCTCGTACGGGCTATCTCCTTGCTTAAAAGATCTAGGGTCTTCTCATGTTCTGCTAATTCTAGAACTTTCTCCAAGATTTCCATGAATGTTTTTCTCGTTATTTCTAAGGCTATACTTGTTGAGCCTAGGGAAATAGGTGTTTTTAGTTCTTCGTATTCCTCTACTTTCTTGTAATCTATAAATGGTGCACGTACACCCATAATATTCTTCATCGCCGCATATACTTCTATTACTTTAGGTGATGTCCTCGCTATATTATCTAGCTCTCCCGCACTATGGAACATCCTTATTAGTGATTCACTAGCGTAGCCTCTCTCCAATAATTTTACAATATCCTTTCTCTCGTCAACAACTTGCCTAACACTATTAAGGAACTCTGCTACAAGAATTGTTAAACGCTCACGTAGAATCCTATGTATTCTCTTAGCTAGCTTTAGCCGCCGTCTAAGTCTTATTAACTCTATTTTTGTCGGTCGTACTTTCAGTATTTGCTGCGACATGTCCCTTAGCCTTCACTCTTACGTTTACGGTATTTAGGATGATACTTCTTTATTATATGGCTTCTAATTTGCTTCAATTCTTCTTCTGGTAGGATCGCTAGGAGCTCCCATGCCAGGTCTAATGTCTGCTCTATTGTTCTACGCTCGTATTCACCTTGTCTTATGAACTCGCGCTCGAATCTATCGGCAAAGGTTAGATACTTTCTTTCTCTCTCGCTAAGGCTTTCGGCCCCCACTATTATTGAGAGCTCTCTTGCGTGGAGCCCCTCAGCGTAGGCTGCGTAGAGCTGCATGAATACATCGCGGTGGTCTTCTCTAGTCTTTCCTGGCCCTATACCGTCTTTCATCAGACGCGATAGAGATAATAGTACATCGAATGGCGGGTAAATGCCCTTGCGGTGGAGATCTCTTGATAGTACTAGTTGTCCCTCGGTAATATAGCCTGTTAGATCAGGTATTGGGTGTGTTATATCATCGTTGGGCATCGTTAGTATGGGCATTTGTGTAACGCTACCCTTCTTACCCCATATCCTACCCGCACGCTCGTATATTGTAGCTAAGTCTGTGTACATGTAACCTGGGTATCCTCTACGACCTGGTACCTCTTCTCTAGCTGCACTCAGCTCTCTGAGTGCTTCACAGTAGTTGGTCATGTCTGTTAGTATTACTAGCACGTGCATATCATATTTCCATGCTAAGAATTCAGCTGCTGTTAATGCTACTCTAGGTACAGCTATACGCTCTATGACCGGGTCTGATGCAGTATTTATGAAGGCTATTGTACGCTCCATTGCACCAGTTCTCCTAAAGTTCTCTATGAAGAATCTAGCGTCGTCAAAAGTTACGCCTATTGCCGCGAAGACTACTGAAAATCTCTCCCCTTCACCTCTAACTCTTGCCTGTCTTACTATCTGCGCAGCTATACGGTTGTGAGGGAGTCCTGAACCACTGAATATTGGAAGCTTTTGCCCTCGGACAAGCGAGTTCATACCATCTATAGCTGATATACCTGTTTCTATGAACTCTGAGGGAGGCATACGTGAAGCCGGGTTAATGGGTGAGCCATGGATATCCATGTAGTCTTCGGG
>JALUDQ010000051.1 GCA_027043985.1 Desulfurococcales archaeon | reverse complement strand
AGGTGTATAACACCTTGGTCTATGTTAAACTAGTAGATGTAACCAAGAGATTCGGCGAAGTAGTAGCAGTAGACAAGGCATCCTTTACCGTAAAGGAGGGAGAACTCTTCACACTCCTCGGACCAAGCGGGTGCGGCAAAACTACAACACTTAGAATAATAGCTGGCTTCGAATACCCAGATGAAGGCCAAGTATTCTTCGGAGAAGAAGAAGTAACATACAAGAAACCCTATGAAAGAGGCACTGCAATGGTTTTCCAAAACTATGCCCTATGGCCACATATGACCGTCTTCGACAATGTAGCCTACGGGTTAAAACTGAGAAAACTCCCCGCAGACGAGATAAAGGCACGTGTAATGAAGGTTCTAGAGCTAGTCGGCTTAAAGGGTCTTGAAAAAAGATACCCTCTTCAACTCAGTGGTGGACAGCAACAAAGAGTGGCTTTAGCGAGAGCTCTAGTTGTAGAACCCAAAGTTCTCTTACTCGACGAGCCATTGAGCAACTTAGATGCAAAGCTTAGACTGAGGATGAGAGAAGAGATTAAGAGGCTGCAAAGAAATCTCGGTATAACAACTATCTATGTCACTCACGACCAAGAAGAGGCTATGAGTCTCTCAGACCGTATAGCGGTTATGAATAAGGGTAGAATACTGCAAATAGGTCCCCCAAAAGAAGTATACAATAATCCTAGGAATCTCTTCGTAGCAACATTTATAGGTAGAAGTACTCTTCTCCGAGGAAAAATAATTGACTTAGAGGGGGGTTTCGTAAAGATAGACTATGGGGGCCAAGTCATTGAGGGAAGGATAGCTGAGGGCTTCAAGATAACTAAAGGTGAGGAAGTAGTAGCTATAATGAGACCTGAAGACTTTTCAGTAGAACCCTTTGCTACAACTTATAATGTAATTGAGGGTGAAGTAGTGTTAACAATGTTCCTAGGCCCATTCGTCCAAGTGAGATTGAAAACTGGTAATCAAAGCATATTCGTCTATGTTGACCCCGAAAACGAGCCCCAGATAGGTAGCCGGATAAAAGTATACATTAAACCAAGTGATGTAATAGTCTTCCCTCTCCACGGCTGGGAAGAACTTGGAATGGAGGCTCTATCATAGAGAGTAAATACTACCAGTTAAAGGTCAACGGCTCTATAACTCCTATTTCAACAAGGAATACAGCTATAGCTGTATAGACCGCTGATACAATAGCATATTTCAACAGTGTCTTCCACGTAAGCTTAGGTCTACCCTTAACAGCTATTTCAGCACCCGTATGCATCATCAAGAAGCCCACGATATTAGTTACGAGATATGCTGTAGCAAAAGCCGGGCCAAACAAGTCTTTATTCAATAGCGAAGCTATACTCGCAGCAACGTAGGCGATAGGAATGTTCACGAAAGCATCATTCCACCAAGAAGC
>JALUDQ010000050.1 GCA_027043985.1 Desulfurococcales archaeon | reverse complement strand
ATCTATAAGTCATAGAATTATGGAAAACATGTATTTAATTCAAGTCTAAACGAGGGGCAACCCGCGGACCCCGCTAGCAGACCCCAGCAAACACCCGCCAGGTCCCCCACGGCTAGACCTCACCCCGGTGACCCGTGAACGCTGGCGTCCAGGGTTAGGTTGCTCCCTTCCGGGCCTGGCCAGGTTCCCCTGGCAAAGACGGTACCAGCCCGCCTTCGGGCGGGTGGTCCGTCACCACCAGCCCCACGGGGCGGGGTTCATTGCTAGCCGTGGGCCTTAGCGGGGTGCTGGGGCCCGGCTAGCGGGTTACTGGCCCCCGCGTTACGCCCTTTTCGGGGTACGGGGTGGGCGAGCCCCCGGCCCTTCCCGCGGGTTGCCCAGAGGTTTTAGAATGTTTTAAGGGTTATAATAGGTTGTTCTACATTAATATGCTGGCTATAAAGGCTAATGCAAGAATTGCTAGTGTTGTTCCCTGGATAATGTATGAAATTATTTTTCTTTTCTCTCCTAGTATCTCGCTTATGATTTTTCCTCCATCTGTTATGAATAGTGGTGCGGCGTTTATGAGGGCTAGTCCCATGTTAATCCATACGAGCCATGCTAGTAGACCTGGTATGTGTATGCATGCTGAGCCGAGAGCGCAGAGGGAGGGTTTGGGTGCTGGGAAGGGGTTTATGTACACTCCCAGTAGACTCATGTTTGCTGGTTTATGTAGTACTACGTCTAACTGGCTCATTGTATTATATGAGAATATTCTTAGGACGAAGTTTACTGTCTCATTGGCGTGGGCGTGAATTATACTTGTTAGCGTTGCTAATCCGTCTACTACTGTTCCGTTTATAGACTCGATTGCAAAGGGAACGTATTTTTGGAGACCAGCCAGATAGGCTGGCGTTGGCTGATTGTTTACGCTATGTATTATGCCTATTACAAGCGGGTATTGTGATGCTACTTGTTGTAGGAGGAATAAGGCTAATACTCCTATAATCACGTTTGCCGCTGATCCCGCGGCTAAGAGCTTTACCTTGCTTGATAGTTTTGCCTTCTTATAGTCTTCTTCATCGGGTTCGACAAATGCTGCTGGTATTATGAATGCTACAGCTAAACCCCAGCTCTTGAGTCTTATCCCCTCAGATAACGCTACGACTGCGTGGCTTAGCTCGTGTACTACTATCGCAATACCTATGGCTATCATAGAATAGAATATGTGGACGCCGACAACTGTTAACCCTGGTAGGAGGGGTATAAGTCTAGCCTGAGCGCGTATTGTTTGAGGGAATAGGATTGACAATACTATGTTTATGAGGAAATAATACGCGAACACCATGGCTCCAATAGACAATGCTACACCTATCCAC
Source organism: Desulfurococcales archaeon (assembly GCA_027043985.1). GTDB lineage: Archaea > Thermoproteota > Thermoprotei_A > Sulfolobales > WANQ01 > JALWGO01. Next base: position 4,291 of record JALUDQ010000050.1, on the reverse strand, counting down.
GCACATATCCTTACAACACGTTTCTTAGCTATTCTCTCAAGTTTTGATCCACTCGTGGGTCTCTTCCACATAATCATTAATGGTCCTACTTCTATACCGTATTTCTGTAGCAAGTCTTTCTTAGCCATACCTACGGCCATTACTATGATCCACGCAGTTAAGATATATCCGAAATAGCTTACAACATCTACGGCGTCCAATGCTATCAGCTCTAAGCCAGAGAGGGTTAAGGTGTAGGAGATTTAAAACGTTGACTAACAACATATATGGAGTGCAGAGTGTACCTGATATGCCGGTTAAATGGAAAATAGAGAGACGTGTAGAGTACCGGGAAGTATACTATGATGAAAAGCGCTGGGAGATACTGCGTAGTAAGAGGAGAGAAGCTCTAAAGATAATGGAGGCTCTAGCAAGACAAGGGCTTACCCCAATAGTTCATGGTAGTATTGCTAGGGGTGATGTGAATCCTAAGAGTGATATAGATGTATTCATACCGTTCATGGTTCCATCCTATAGAGTTGAACTAGCATTAGAAATGGCGGGTATGAAGCCCTATAAGAGATTCATAGTCCAGGCAACTCCAGGTCATGCACCCAAAGCCTATATAGCATTAGATGAGAAAGAGCTTAGAATGGTATCCTTCCCCCTAGCAAAACTATCCCGCAACGAATACGAGTTCTATAAATTCGGTGGACTCCTCGACATAGAGAGCCTACGGAAAAACAGGAGAGTACCCGGGGTAGACAAGAGACTAATACTCATAGAGCCAACTGAATACGGTCACAAAGAATCACCCGTTATAGGAAGAGAAAGTATTGTTGCGAGAATAGTAGGTGTATCTATAGAAACAGTATTAGAGCGTGTAAGAGTTCTAAGTAGGAGAGACGAAATAGGTAGAACAGGAGTATTCCTACAATACGAACTATCCCCTGACGAATCATTTGAGAAGGCTCTCGCAAAACTTGCTAGAGAAAACCAGTATGTTAGAAGAATACTACAGAGCAGAGGTAGCCTATTGTGAGAAAAATATACGGGTCAAGAAGGTTTGGATACAACCTAGGGAATCCTTCCAAGGGATGCCAAATATGTTTTAGCGGAGCATCAATAGTAGTCTTCATAACCGGGCGATGCAATGATTCCTGCTACTATTGCCCAATAAGCATTGAGAGACGTGGAAGAGACCTAGTATTTGTTGACGATGAGTCTGTAGCAGATATAAACGATATAGTAGAAGAAGCCTATGCCATAAAAGCTAAGGGTGCAGCCATAACGGGTGGAGACCCCTTAATAGTTCTTGACAAGACTATTAGGGTGATAGAGTTGTTGAAAAACGAGTTTGGCGAGAAATTCCATATACACTTATACACTAGTGGACGCTACGCCGATAAGCAAGCATTAAAAGCGCTTGATAATGCTGGTCTAGATGAGATAAGATTCCATCCAGTAGATGATCGCTATTTAAAGAAGATAGAAGTAGCTGTTAAGGAAACGTCAATGCGTGTTGGAATAGAAGTGCCAGCCATACCCGGTAGTATTGAGTGGTTGAAAAAGCTCGCATTATTCCTAGAGGAGGTGGGTGGCGAGTTTATGAATATAAATGAGCTAGAAGTAGCTGCATCAAATAGAGATGCTTTATCTGAAAGAGGATTCACTATAAGTAGCGATGGTATAAGTGTAAAGGGAAGCTATGAGACAGCAATGGAGTTCATTAAATGGGCTCGAGAAAACATTGAAAGAGTAAGCATACGCTTCTGTCCAGCATCATACAAGGACTTCTACCAGTTACGGAACAGGTTTATACGTAAATCATCGATTATCGGTAAACCCTACGAAAAGCATAGTTTCTCTGGAACCCTGCAAGTAGTTAGGGCGAAGAAAAGAGACGGTATCAAGCATTGCATAGAGTATTATGAGCCTTATAGAGTAGATGGTGAATGGGTCTACCTCCACCCAGACGAGGATTGGAGAAAACTCTTGGCAAGTAATTGTATAGAGGATCCCGTGCTAATAGAATATTATCCAAGACTTAGAGGTCGTTTTATTCTCCAGGAGACTTTTCTCGATGAACAGAGTAGCGGAGTATAGCTATTATACCGTTTAGCCCCCTAAGCTTTTCTCCAGCTGGACTCCTACTACTAACGATCTTTACTTCTCCCCTATACTTGTCCACGAGCTTTAATACTTCCTCAACTAGCCGTCTCTCCTCTATGTCATAGCTTCTAACTAGTTCATCCAATACCAATAGCTTTTCAACAGCACCAATGCGCGCCATTTCGTAGACCTCGTTTAAGCCGTAGGCTATTCTATCAGGATTCTTTACCAATAATAGCATAAACTCTTCGAGGATTCTTTCAGCTTCAATACTCGAAACATCTCTCAATACGTCTCTTACAATATCTCTACGTAGAACTTCATAGATACCGCTACGTCCTCCAATACTTACTGAATCCTTGTAAACATGTATCTTCTTATTCATTTCCTTGAGTACGTCTATTAGTATATCCTTGATGAATCCCGGACTTGCCACTATAACAACGTCAATATTGTGTCGTCTAGCAGTATCAATAACGGTTCTCGCTATCTGCTTTATTTTCGATTTCAAAATATCTTCTCTATTAGGATCTTCTTTCCCCGGAACACCTAGGGAGCCTTCATCTATTATCTTCAAGCCTTGTTCTTGTGCTATAGCAATACCGTATTCATCGTAGTCTAAGGCAACTATTATAGCCTTCAGTCCTCTTGCAACTGCTTTCTCAAGCTTATTCAGGAGGGGTTTACTCCATTCCTCCTTAACTATAGCCAACTCATTTCCTAAATCTATGTGAAGTGTGTGGTGAGAGCCCTTTACTCCAAAACGCTCGGGACCCTCTACTACTATTCCGTGTATCCTAAGCCTAGTAGTGAAGGGCTCAAACTCTACGTTCTTTACACGTATAGCTAGAGTCATAGGGATGCGACTGCTCCTCCCATCCCCGAAACTTATATCACGTGTTGTCCGTGCTATCACGATATCACCGGGTGCTATAACCATTTGAAGTAGCCACAGATCATCTTCAGTCTCTGGTACGACTCTGACCTCACCTGTCCGCAAGTTCTTGTAAGTTATCTTCAAGAGTATTTATTCACCTCCAACTCGAATCTATTACCAAGAAACGGGTATTAGGGAGATAATGTTTACGGTGTCAAAGAAGCATGATTGATAATACTTCTGATAGTGATGTAATTATACGTACAGCAACCTATAGGGATCTAGACGACATATATAGGATAGAAGTAGAGTCCTTCAAAATACCGTATCCCAGAAAATATCTCGCAGTACTTCTAGCATTATCAGGAGACTTATTCATAGTGGCTGAGAACAATAGTAAAGTGATAGGATATGCTGTAGGTGTGCTAAGACACGGTAATGTAGGTCATGTTATATCAATAGCAGTATCTAAGGAGTGGAGAAGGAAAGGTGTGGGTACAAAGCTAATGCTAGAGCTTGAAAGAAGATTTAAAGAGAAATCAATGAGTACAGCTATGCTGGAAGTCCGGGTCTCAAATAAGGCTGCAATGAAATTATATGAAAAACTAGGATACAAGATAGCCGATAGGATAAGAAGATATTACCCGGATGGAGAAGACGCATACCTAATGCTTAAGAGACTATAAGACTTATTGAAATCACATTTAATACCAGACTAGTACAAATAATTAAATAGTAGGGAGACGATAGTCTTGTCACTAAAATTTTACCTACTGGATGTAACCTACGAGATAATCGGAAGAGAACCCCATATAATCATGTGGGGCATCGATGACCAAGGAAATAGGATAGTTGTTAGAGATAGAAGCTTCCGCCCATATTTCTACGCATTACTGTCAGCTAATACAAGCCCCGAAACCGTTAAAGCAAGAATACAGAGGTTATCAAAGCCACGTAGCCCTCTAATCTCGGTCGAACCTGTCGACAAGAAATACTATGGTAGACCAGTTAAGGCGTTAAAGATAACAACCGTTATACCAGAAACAGTTAGAGAATACCGTGAAGAAGTTAGAAAAATAGAAGGAGTAGAAGATGTTCTTGAAGCAGATATAAGGTTTAGTATGAGATACATAATAGATCATGGATTAAAGCCGTGCTGGTGGCATGAAGTAGAAGCAGAAGAAGCCCCCATAACTCCTCAATATAGGGGACGGGTACAAAAGGAATTCATAGCCAAGCAGCCACCCAAGCCTTTACCCGAAAGCGAGCAGCAGAGACCGCCAAGTCTAAGAATGTTTGCCTTCGATATAGAAGTATATAGTA
>JALUDQ010000049.1 GCA_027043985.1 Desulfurococcales archaeon | reverse complement strand
ACCGCTTCCAGAGACAATATTTGCTATACTATTAGCTGCGGCAATAATAGTGGTATATAAGAAGAGGTCTGGAACGTAGGGGAATAGAAAACTTAGTATCCACTAAAACTATTTTTCCTAAACAATATAGTTAGTACCTCTAATAATACTACCCACAATAACATATCCATTGTAGTGGAAAACTGGATCCTTTATATAAAAGCATTAATAGAGAAGAATCAAGAGTAACCATTAGGTTAGAGTAAGGTCTTTCCCTTGTTTAGGAGAGGTTGATATTGTATGAGTGGAGACCGCTGGTCTTGGGAAGTATTCATTGGGTGCATGTTTATAGGCATGGGTATAGGCATGGTATTTGGTCATAGTGGTGCTGGAACGCTTATTGGTATGGGTGTGGGATTCATATTATCATCTATGATAAGAGTTAGTCGGTTTGAGAGAAAACCTCTATTTAAGGTAAGAATTACTTCTCCCATTATGGGTCTCATAGGATTATTCTTCATACTACTTGGTCTACGAAGTCTGGGAATACTATACATACCAGAGATACCGTCTAATATCTTATGGGGAGTAGCTCTTTTATTACTTGGTATAATGTTTATTTACAGCTCTATTAGATCGTTTACTGGAAAATAAGCTTATCCGATACAATAATATTATTTTAATCTCTACTATTCTCATAGGTTTTGTGGAATGGCATGTCTTTCAATGTATGTATTATTGCGTTGTCTAGGGGTTTTCCTTGGTAGCTTCTTGCTATTATGTGGGCTTTGTACTCGTATTCTAATGGTATGTTTAGTGCTTTCCTATAGAGGCTTCTAGCTATTCTCTCTGCTTCCACGCTGTCTATGTCTGACCATTTTACCTCGAATAAGTGTACTTGTTTTCTCCTATGGTTTATGGCTACGATGTCTATTTCCACTCCCTTATGGATGAATCTTCCTATTTCATCATATGATATCCTGTTTTCTCTCGCGAGGTACTCTATGTATTTTAGTGCTACTTCCTCGAATACTTTGCCCGTTATTTCTTCTACTCCTTTCCGGATTTTCTCGTCTACTTTGCTTGGAGGTAGTCTGGCTGACTGGGATATTAGTGGTTCTATTAGGCTAAACCAAGTATTCATTACCTTGTCCTTTACATAATAGTATCCCTTCTTTGAGAATAGTGGTTTCTCGTAGCATATGAAGCCTAGATCTCTTAGGATTGCAAGATACTTTGGTAGATGCTGTCTATGTATCCCGGTATAATCTGATATTTTTGAAACCGTGTTTGCTCCACGTGCTACTGCCTTCAAGATACTATAGTATACTGTTGGTTCTCGGAACTCTTCTCTCAAGAGGAATATGACCTCGTCTCGTAGGGGGGCATGGTCTTCTAGAAATAATTCTACTACAATCTTGGATACTGTTCCATTAATCCTACTAGCTATTTGGTGATAGTAGGGTGTTCCACCTAGTAGAGAGTATAGTCGAACAGTATCTTCTAGACTCTTATCCGAGTAGAATAAGGGTATATACCATGGATCTAGTTCTCCTAGCTTAACCTTATATCTAGCTCTACCATAGAGTGGTGCTCCACCACCCAGGACTTCTCTATACATTACTCCTACTAGGCTCCCAACAACTATTACTAGAAACCCTGTATCCCCTAGGCTATGGTCTATGAATCTCTGTAGTTCCCCCGATACTTCCGGGCTACTCCTAGCCCAATACGTGTATTCGTCTAAGACTATTACAGCGTCTCTTACCCGGTAGGATAAGTTTTCTAGTAGAGAGTCTATGGTACTATACCTTATCTTCGAGAAACCTTTAACCATTAATTGTTCTTCAACTGCTCTAGCTAGCTCCCTTAGATTTACCTCGTGTTTAGCTGGAGTTGCATGATAGTATACAAACGGGTTCCCACTCCTCCTACACCATTCTAGTACTAGCCTAGTCTTACCAGTACGCCTCCTACCATATAGGACTAGGAAGCCCGGCCTCTCTCTCCAAGCCCTATCTAGTAGCTTCAACTCTACTTCGCGGTCAACGAAAACGTTGCGTGTAACACCCAAGGTATTATACCCTATCTGTTATAACATCTCGGGTATACTAGTATTTAATTATTATCCTCCAACTATAATCCCACCGGAAACCTATTTTACACTCTACTACAGAACCTCCTCTCCCGTGGAGGAAGATTTGTTTTGGAATGGTTATCCAAGCCAGGGTTAAACATAGGCTTCCTATCCCGCTACCCACCCATGCATTGCGGCGTCGGCGAATATACCCGAATGCTTGTCTCAGCATTGAAATCTGTTGCACCATGGACCCGTATAACAGTATTCACGTCAACTCTCATAGGAGAAGAACCATGGGTTGACGAGGAGCTGGGGGTAGATGTTATACCATCTTTTACTGAAAAAGGCTTAGACTACTCAAAGCTACCAGACATTATAGCAGAGCGTGGTGGAGTAGACATATTACACGTTGAACACGAATACGGTATATTCGGTACAAGCAAGGAGCTCATAAACGTTTTAGAAAGGCTTAGAGATGAGGGCTTGGTTAAGAAGACTGTTATAACAATGCACTCAGTACTCCACCCCTACTCTGGTAGACTCGAAGAAGTATCCTTTCAAAGAGAATTAAATCGTCTCGATGCCGTAATAGTACATAGTGTGCCCCAGGAATTCGAGCTACAATGGCAGGGTATTGAGCCTAGGAGAATACACCGTATACCCCATGGAACACTAATAAACCCATATCTAGGATACCCTAAGAACCTCCTAGCCCGCTCCCTAGGATTAAATGAAGAAGAACTTAGAGGACTAGTACTCGTTATACCAGGATTCCTACGTCCAGACAAGGGATTAGACATATTATTCAACGCAATAGAATACATGGGGGATCTCAACTCTACAATAGTGGTGGCTGGAGAACCTCGAGACAAGAGCATTATAGAGCTAATAGAAGATGCCCGCACCCGCTTAAACATAGTATTAATAGAGAAATACTTGTCAAACGAGGAAATACTAAGAGTAATAGGCCTAGCAGACATACTAGTCCTCCCATACAATGATAAACCAGGAATCTATAGCGTAAGCGGAATACTACACCTCTCAATGGGAGGACTCAAACCAATAGTAGGCTCACGCACACCAAGACTAGTAGAACTATACCAATACGCTCCAAGACTAACAGTTCCTGCAAGAGCTCCTAGAGAACTAGCAGAAAAAATACGATGGGTAACCAATAACTACGACTACGCAGTAGCCTACATGGCAACACTCTATAGCTACGCAGCAAGAACACAATGGCACCGAATGGCGCGAAGACACTTAAACCTATACACAAAACTACTAGCCGGAAAAGAACACGAAATAGTACCAGAAGAAGAAACCCACCACACAACACTCTAAAAGAATAGTTTTTACTCCTCTATTATAATTCTAATAGGACAGCATTATTATAGAATTGATATACTCTAGATGGAGCAACACTTTTTAATGACGTACCGTGAAGTAGGGAAGAGGTGCAATATTTGATTAATATAAATAAGACACTAGTAGTTACACTAATTTTAAGCATACTAATAATAACACCGCTAACAACTCTATCACAAATAGAGAAGCCAGTAGTCTATAACGATCCCGTTACTTTTAGAGATGTAGGAGATCTCGAAAAAATAGAAGTAAATGACAATGGAACACACTTAATAGTGCATTCACAGTGGAATAATTCTCTCCCAACAATAAGTGGAACGTATAAGATCAACCATGTCGTCTCAATCAGTATAGATAGAGATATGAATCCACTAACCGGAGGCGGTGGTACATGTTATAGACTGCAAAGTGGATACGAGGTAGTTGCTAACGGCTATAATAGTTCGGATGGATCAAGAAACTTCTACATGTACTGGTTTGCTAGCAATGGAACACAACTAGGATACGCGTCGAATAGTAACTACGTAGCAAGCAATACTAGTGGATTATACTTGTCTCTCCCACTAACAGACTTGAATTTAAGTACAGATAATAGGTCAAGAATACTCGTATTCGGACATGCCACCTTTATGGATTCATTCCCCATTCTAACCCACTACAATGTTACTGTGAACTATACAACCGTAGCAATTGATGGTAGTGATAGTGAATGGAATTTCTCGAATAGTACTCTCGTATTGGATTCAAACGATAACTATACTGTACCCTATCCCGGCTTCAATATAACTGGAATCTACATAGCATCAGATAACAACTACTTGTACTTTCTATTCAAACTAGATTCACCAGTAAATGATAGCTTCTTCACTAGCTACACGATTGACCAAGCAACTGCATCTTATAGTGCATCTCTGAGCATCGACGTAGATAATGATGGAACATTTGATTACTATGTATCAGTGTATCCCTTTGGTGTAGGAGTCTACAATTACAGTAATAGTGCTTACAGTTTCTACCACGTCCCATCTGCATGGAATACTAGTAATGTTGAGATAGCGTTTAACTTATCGTATATAGGGCTCTCAAGTATTGTTGGACAAAACATTTCAATTCGTACTTATGACTGGATGACCACTATATACGATTACCTTGTCCCAAAGGAAAAATACTATGGATTCCTATACCGGTTAGGTAGTGGTGGAAGATTCATAGCAGCAGTAAACAATTACTGTGTATGCGGATGTACAATACCAGCAAGCATTACTACTCGGAGCTTCGGTGACCTCAACCTAACAATGAATCTAACAAGCAGTCAACCCATCTACATGTTAGAATTCAATACAAGCCCCGTATTCAGCAAAGTAATTGGAGGTACGGTCAGCAATTACTACAAGTTTGCCCTAATCAATGAAACCGCTATATCGTGGCCATTAACCGCTACGATAACCTATAATGAAACACTAGTATCACTACTAGGCTACACAGAAGACAATATAACAGTATACTACTACAACTACACATCCAATAGATACGAACCATTACCACGTAACCAGACAATAATAGATACCAGCAACAATATCGTAGCATTCAATATAACGAAAACAGTCTACGAAGCTGGGGACCCCATAATAGCTCTAGGAGGCTCACCACCAGCAGTCGGCGGCAAACTAGTAATATACAGCGAAAACCAGCAGCCCATATCAATGATAATACTAATAGCTATGTCAACAATAATGATCCCAATAGTATTAACAGTCAAGCACAATAAGGGAAAAACAAGATAGCCTTTAAGACTAATAAAGAAAACCAGTAGAGTTTTTACACTCTTCCCACTATATCTGGCTTCTCTGTTTATCTATGACGGAAATTCTTAATCTCTCCCAACTATCTACAATACTATAATGGTGTAGAGGATGACCCGAGTATACCTTGTCCAACACGGGGAGGCTAAGAGAAAAGAGGAAGACCCACAAAGACCCCTAACGGAGAAGGGGAGAAAAGATACCGAGAAAATAGCAGAGTTCTTATCAAAAACCGGAGTAAAGATAGATAGAATCGTTCATAGTGGGAAGCTGAGGGCTAAGCAGACAGCCGAGATAATTGCATCAAAACTAGGAGTAAACAATATCGAGGAGGATCCAAGCCTAGAACCATTAGCTGATCCCGAAATATGGGCTAAGAAACTAGAAGAAATAGAAGAAAACATAATGCTTGTAGGGCATCTTCCCCACTTAAGCCTCCTAGCAAGCATCCTACTAACAGGAAACAAAGATATACAA
>JALUDQ010000048.1 GCA_027043985.1 Desulfurococcales archaeon | reverse complement strand
CCGAAACTAGCCCTAACACGCTCCTCAACACTAACAAAACCCAAACCAGCCAACCGTTCAACAGCTTCCCTCACATCACTAACACTAACCTCCGACTCTGCACCCAAAGTACGATTCATACCAATAATCTCAGAATAAATCTCAGCCAACCAAAGCCTACGATAAATACCCAAAACCCTCAAAACATCACCCATAACACGCTTAACACCCTCACCAGAAGATAATAACTCAGCTACACTAACCACGTTCAAACACCCAGCACTAACTCTAACACACACATAGACAGCTAACATAATAAAACAACATGAAGTATGATTAATCAATGATCTTAAGACATACTCGTTACATACGAACTATTGTGTAAATAAATAGTATACGTGGAGCCGCCGGCGGGATTCGAACCCGCGGCCACCGGCTTACAAGGCCGGCGCTCTACCGGGCTGAGCTACGGCGGCACACGTGGTGTTATTGTATTGGGTGAGGGTTTTTAAGTGATATTGTTAATTGTTTTGTAGTTTGTGTTGGTGTCGTTTTCCGGTATTTTTTAATTTTTAATTGATTATAATTTTAGTGGTGGTTGTTTTGAGTCTCATTAAGTTGGGTATACCAGTTTTTGATGGCCTGGTTGAGGGTGTTCGTAGGGGTAGTATGGTTGTATTTGCTGGGCCTCCTGGTATTGGTAAGAGCGTCTTCGTACGTTATGCTGTTTTGAATGTTTTATCTAGTAGTGGGAAGGTAGTGTATATAGCGTTTGACGAGGATCCAGGTGAAGTAATTGGTGAGCTGGCGTCAGCTAGTGGTATTGAGCCTAGTAACGTTAGGGATAAAGTTCTAGTACTTGATGGCTTCTCTGTTCGTCTACCTGGCCTAGAGGAGGCTGGGTACAGTGTAGTAGATCCTATGAATCTTATAGAGGCTTTAAACACTATATATAATGCAGTTAAAACATATGCTTCTGAGGTTAAGTTATTAGTTATTGATAGTATTAACGAGATAATATTAAGAAATGAACCGGGCATAGTACTAGACTTCATTAAGGGGTTGAAGGCACTGTCTAAACGTTATGGCATAATATCGATAATAGTACTTCATACTGGTATCCCCGGGTTAGAGCAAATATATTCAACAATAGAATATGTATCCGACTCCTTTGTTGAAATGGGGTTCGATCCAAGTCTAGAACAATTGGGTATTCCTTTAAGAAGGCTTAGAGTACGTAAGCTTAAAGGAGCCTCTCACTCTCTTGACTGGGTACCATATACCATAGGTAAGGGAGGAAAGATAATGGTTGTAGATATAAAGAAGATTATGGAAAGTGTTAGAACGGCTTTAGCTGAGCTGAAAACACTAACAACGGAAAAGAGGTAATAAGGTCATGCCTCATTCACGTGTAAAAATTATTGCGACTCTAGGTCCAGCCTCCTCCTCTCTAGAAACCATAATGGCTATGGCTAGAGAAGGTGTAGCAGCATTCCGTATAAACTTTAGTCACGGAAACGTGGACGAGTGGCTTGGTCTCGTGAAGAATGTTAGGGAGGCTGAAGAAAGGACTAGAAGACACATCGCCTTAATAGGAGATCTCCAAGGCCCTTCAGTAAGGCTGGGTGTTGTTGAGGAACCCTTCACTGTAAAGCGTGGCGATATTGTAGAGATAGTATTAGCCGATAAAGCAGGTAAGGGTGAGCGAAAACTACCGTTACCTATAGAAAAATTCTTTGAGACCGTTGAGGAAGGAGACCGTTTGTTAATGGATGACGGCCGCTTAGTATTAGCGGTAGAAGAAGTCTATGCTGATAGAGTTGTTGCAAGAGTATTAACTGAGGGGAAGATATCCTCGCATAAAGCCATAGTTATTCGTGGAAAAGAGGTAGAACTACCAGCAATAACAAGCAAGGATTTCAAAGACATAGAGTTTGCTGTTAAAAACGATTTCGATTACATAGCATTAAGTTATGTGAGAAGTGGAGACGATATCCGTGCTCTAAAGAGCATTATCGAGGAATATGGTAGAACGGATATAGGAGTAATAGCTAAGGTAGAAACAGTTAGCGGGGTTAGAAATCTTAAAGGTATAATAAATGAATCTGATATAGTTCTAGTTGCTCGTGGAGACCTTGGGATGCAGTTTCCATTAGAAGATATACCCTGGCTTCAGAGAACAATAATAAATGAGAGCCTTAAGCGAGGTAAACCCGTTATAGTGGCAACACAAATACTTGGATCAATGGCTGAGTCTCCTACGCCATCCCGTGCGGAAATAGTCGATGTTGTAACTGCAATGATCGAAGGAGCTGATGCTATAATGCTTACAGGTGAGACTGCTGTTGGAAAGTATCCGTTAGAAACCGTTAAATGGTTAAAGAAGATTATTGAGAAGTATTCAAGTAAGATCAATTATCCGAGACCAAAACCTCTTGATGAAAGAAATGTTAAAGAAAGATTTGCGTACAGTGTAGTTATATTATCTGAAGAATTGAAGGCAAAACTAGCAGTATTCTCTAAGCATGGTAATACTGCTTTAAGAATAGCGAAATATAGACCAGGTATACCATTCTATGTGGCATCAAATGATGATAAAGTATTGAGGAAATTATCAATAATATGGGGGGTAAAGCCCCTTAAAGTTGAAGCAGAAGACTATATGAGCGGGTTAAAGGAAACTTATCGTATATTAATAGAGCGCAACGAAATATGTTATGGTGACATAATAGTGTTAACCTACGGTATGATAGATGAAGAAGAACATTTAATAAAAATAGTTAGAGCTCTAAAACCCTCCCTACCCTAACTAATCTCTCCAAGAAATATTGGCGATAACTGTTCAAAGAACAACAAATTACCCTCAAACTCGATGTAGGGCTTCTTTTTCGCTATTTCCCTAGACTTTTTCTCATAATCCTCGTAGTCGAAGTGAACGTAAACATGCTTAAATCCGAGATGATCATAGGCTTGCTCTACTAGATCAAGCCACTTATTACTCCACCCAACCCTCGTTATTGGTGCATCACCGCCATCAGTTGATGGGAACTCTTCAGCAAACACTACGAGTGGTTCTAGGATTTTCTCAGATACTTTTTTAGTCGCCATCATATCTTGTAGATGTTCTCTAAATCGCCTAAGGAAGCCTGAGAGCCCTGGAATTAATTCTAATGTTAACCGCCAGTATACTTGCTCAGATAATCCTAGAAACAATATGGCGTTTCTCCATCTACTACGTGCTTCATCCCTCTTACCCTCTTTTAGCAAGCTATTGTATTCATAGAGATTGAGTACTGCATCTTTTAGTGCTCTTGCACCTATTATTGCGATATAGTGGGGTATCCAGACGGGGAATTCCTGATTCACCTGCCAGCCCTTTGAGGGTACTATGACGTAGTGTAGCATGTTGACAACATATTCCCAGTAAAGGGGGCTTCTCCATGCAATTTCCCAAGCCTGTTCCTCAAGGCTTTGAGCTCTACCTGGTAATCGACCAGCACGTGTAATATCAATTATTTTTAGGTTATTCTCGCCTTCTAGTTCTACTTCAAAGTAGCCACTACTACTCTTATATAATGCTAGGTATCTCATAGAATCACCATTAAACTATACTTGCTGGACAAAAATAAATTATCGGAAAAGACGCTTGAAGTGTTATCTTAGTAACGCTATACTACGTATTACATCAGCGGTATCTTCGCATCTATCACTAGCATTTTCCAGAGAATCTACTAGATCCTTAGAGATAATACATAGCGAGTTCTTAGACTTATCACAAAACACCATAACTTTCTCCAATGCCTCCATTCTTATCTCATCAACTTCCTCCTCTAATCTCTCTATACGATCAGCTAATTTTAATGCCTCCTTGGGGTTCTCTATTAGTTTTCTAGCAGCCTCCTTAATTAGCTTCGTTGCATCTAGTATGCGTGCCGCCATCCTCATTAAGTCTTCAACTATTCCTTCATCGAGTTCCTCCTCTATTATTAGCAACAATCTACGAGTCATTGCTTTAACATAGGCGGCTATATCATCGGTTGTAAGAATCATTCTCAATAGTTCTTCTCTATCTATTGGATGGAAGAGCTCCTTTGATAGCTCGGCTATTATCTGTCTCTTAATATCATCAGCTTCTTTCTCTCTTTCAAAAACGATCTCGTATTCCTTCTTTGCGTTCTCTAGGTCTCTAACCTTATAGTATTCTATCATTCTAAGTGTATGTTCAACTGTTTCAATAATCTTATCTATATGTCTATTATACATTTCTATTATTTCTCTCTGCCGTGTACGAGCAATCCAGCCCCAAGTTGCAACCATACTCTGGGCCTCATATAATGGTTAGTATAAAGTATATTATAAAACTAATTGATGCAGCTACGGGTACCGTGAGTAGCCATGAGACTATTATAACTCCAACAGTCTTCCAGTTAATAGCCTTTAAGCTCCTCTCCCTAGCAATACCAACACCTATAATTGAGGAAACGCTTGCATGGGTTGTTGATATTGGCATGCCATAGCCAAACAATATCTTAGGGACTGTACTAAAGACCCAAACTATTAGGGCATTAGATAAACCCGCAGCACTACCCGTTACATAGTCTAGTCTCGTTATCTCGAAGCCTACTGTTCTTATAACCCTATAACCCCAGGTAAAAGCTCCTAAAGCTATACCCGCTGAACCAAGTAAGGCTAAGAAGAACATAGTATTCATATCGGGTAGTCCGTATAGTTTTGATATAACCGTTACGTATACTCCCGTTGCGTTACCGACATCGTTTGTACCATAGGCATACGCCGAGAATGCTAGGCTAGCAAGCAATAAGTACTTGAAGATTCTGTCAACATCATAGCCTTTATTATATAGGCTTAGAGCTATTTTTGAAAACAGCATGTATAAACCAATGCTTAAGACTATTGCTAATAGAGGAGACGTAATCCAGCTTAACACTACTTTCCCTACAACATCCCAGTTAATCGAAGTCTGCTGATGCTTCAATACCATGTATGCAAAACCTATTCCCAATACTGCACCAACACTGCTATGTGTAGTAGAGACTGGCAATCCTTTCCATGTCGAAAGAGTTACCCATAGACCAGCAGCAACACTAGCCGAGAGAGCCCCAACAGCATCTATATCAGGTACAACACCCTTACCAATGGTTTTCATAACCATGTATCCTTGTACAATAGCACCTATAGCTGCAAAGACCGCGAATAACAGTATTGCTTTCTTAAGTGTAATAGCTCCAGAACCTACAGCCATATTCGTTGGATTTGCTGCATCATTTGCACCGAGGTTCCACGCTATGTATAACGCGGCTAGAAGCCCTAATACAACATATATGTCTACTCCAATCAATCTCCTAACACCAAGAGGTTATTGGAATAATACTGGAGTAGCCATAGCGTGTTGAATTCATCCAAGTAGCATCAACGAATATTTTCCGTGTTTCGGAAAGAAGGGAGGCAATTAAAACTTTTATGTTATGAAAATAATCATTACTTCCAATAGGAGGTATCCTCTGACGACAAGGTAGATAACGTGTCAAAGTATCTCAGGCGCTTGGTAGCATTTGCGTCAAGGCTACTATACTATGCGCACAGGCATAAGTTATCATTTGATAAGGCGTTTCAATATGTTGTTGGGGACATGAAGGATAAATTGAAGGGCTATAGTCTTAGAAGATTCTATGAAGTATCATGGAGGATTACATCAGACTACTACAAGCTAAGATTTCTTGAAAGAAAAATATATGGAGCAAATAAGGGTTA
>JALUDQ010000047.1 GCA_027043985.1 Desulfurococcales archaeon | reverse complement strand
GACGAACCAGTATCAATGCTCGATGTATCGATTAGAGCCGAAATATTGGAACTAATGAATGAGCTGAAGAGAAAATATGGTCTAACATATCTGTTCATAACCCATGACCTCGCTGTAGCTAGATACATCTGCGACCGCATAGCAGTAATGTACCTAGGCAAAATAGTTGAAGTAGCTTCAGCAGACGAGCTAATAGACAACCCGTTACATCCATACACTAAGGCACTAATAGCAGCAGTACCAGAACCCGATCCCGAGCTACGTCACAAGTTTAAGGAGGTTCCAATAAAGGGAGAAGTGCCTAGCGCAGCAGCAATACCACCTGGATGTAGATTCCACCCAAGATGTGTTGCTCTAGACCAGCACCCAGAGCTGAGAGAGCAGTGTACTAGTGTGGAACCTGATCTAATAGAATATGAGAACGAACATTATGTTGCATGCTGGCTCTATAGAAGAAGCTAAAAACAGTTCTCCAAACTAACTATTATTTATTATTTATTTCACTATGACTACTGTAGTCTACAATTATATTTTCTTAGCAGTGATTCAACATATTTCGCGAAGGTATAGTCATCGACGTATCCCACTAATAAGTCAACGGGTTTTCCATCAACTATTACTATGGTCGTAGGTGTACCCATTATATAGTACTTATAAGCTACGCGGGGATCTCTCTCAAGGTTAACTCTAATAAAGCCAGCTTTCCCTTTAAACTCATCAGCAACCATATAGAATACTTCTTCAAACATCATACAATAGGGACAATGCGTAGTATAAGTATTCACGAAGAGTATGCGGCATTTCCTCATATAGTCTTCTAGCTCCTCTAGTCCCGCAGCCTCTACTACGGGTTGTGAGATTAGTCTTGGATCCCTACAGCACTCGCTAAGCTTTCTTTCAGCATGCTGTTTGCTTACCATCTTTTTAGCGAGTTTTTCAAGTATATGATCTAGTTCTTTATCGCTGTTAATCCCTAACCTACTGTTTACCCTCTCATATCTTATTGTCTCATCAAGCATTTCTATACATCTCCAAGCACACATAGTATAAACGGCGTTAATTTACTTTTCCCGATAATACACTTAGCTAAGAGTGAAGCCTTTAAATTAGACATCTGCTGATAACCTGGTTAGACAGACGTAGGTAGAAATACGATGGCCAAGATAGACGGTAAGGCTGGAATCATAGGGTGGGGCGTATATATCCCCAAATACCGTATAAAAATGGATGAATTCGTAAGAGTATGGGGATTCGAGCCTTCGGTTCCCCAGTCTCTTAGAATGCACGAGAAAGCTATCGCGGGACCCGATGAGGATACCATAACAATAGGATATGAAGCGGCATTAAATGCTCTCCGAAGAGCTGGTATAAGTCCTAGCGTCATAGAAGCAGTATTTGTTGGAACAGAATCCAAACCCTATGCGGTAAAACCTTCTGCTACAGTAATAGCTGAGGCACTAGGAATAACCCCGAAGACTACAGCAGTTGACATGGAGTTTGCTTGTAGAGCTGGAAGCGAGGGCATACGAAACTCTATAGCACTAGTAGTAAGCGGTATGGTCAAGTATACCCTAGCTATAGGAGCAGATACAGCGCAAGCAAGCCCAGGCGATGTTTTAGAGTTCACGGCAAGTAGTGGTGGAGCAGCCTTCATAATAGGTAGAGGAGAAGAAGCTTCAGCAGTCTTCGAAGGAGTATACACCTATGTAACCGATACACCCGACTTCTGGAGAAGAGAGCTCTCACCATACCCTCAACACGGTGAGGGATTTACTGGCGAGCCAGCATACTTCCACCACATAGTCAACGCGGTTAAGGGTCTCATGGAGGAACTTGGCTTGTCCCCAGAAGACTTCGATTATGCAGTATTCCATCAACCCAACGGCGTATTCCCTATTAGGGTTGGAAAAATTCTCGGAATACCCTTAGAGAAAATCACCCCAGGACTCGTAACACCTTGGATAGGCAACACATATAATGGTTCAGCACTAATAGGTTTAGCAAAGGTATTGGAAGAGGTAGCTAAGCCAGGCGATAGAATACTCTTAGCGCCATTCGGTAGTGGTGCGGGTTCAGATGCTTATAGCATTATTGTAACCGATAAGATCATCGAGATACGTGATAAAGCTCCTACAGTCAAGGAATACATTGAGAGAAAAGAATACATTGACTATGCAATGTATGCTAGGTTTAGAAACCTTATAAAGAGAATACCCGAAGCCTAAACTAAAGTACACGTTATTGTTTTCAAACGAAATAATTTTTATTCACAAAAACAAAACCTTAAACAATAATTGGTGAGAACTTGTCTGTAGACAATAAGGTTGATGAAAGAAAACTAGAAGATATAGTAGACAAGGTTCTAAGAGGAGAAATAAAGCTCCATCAACTTGACCAATTATTGAAGAGTAGTAATTTGGCGACACTTGTTAGGAGGAGATTTATTGAACGCAAAATAGGCTCTCAACTACCCAGTCTAGCTTCAACGATAATAGACTTTGATGAAATAGTTGGTAGAAACATTGAGAACCCTATAGGAGCAGTCCAGGTACCCGTAGGAATAATAGGTCCACTCAAAATAAACGGGGAATACGCTAGGGGGGAATTCTATGTACCTCTCGCAACAACCGAGGGTGCTCTTGTAGCTAGTGTTAGCCGTGGTGCTAAGGCAATAACTCTCAGTGGTGGTGCGAAAACCAGGATCCTCTACGATGGAATGACAAGGGCTCCTCTCCTATGGACTCCAAGTGTTGAAGAAGCCCTACGCTTAGTTGAATGGGTTAAACAAAGTTTCAATGAGATAAAAGCGGTGGCAGAGTCTACTACTAGGCATGGAAAACTCGTTGACATCAAACCCTATATTACTGGAAACAATGTATGGCTACGCTTCATCTATACTACTGGTGACGCTATGGGCATGAACATGGCTACAATCGCAACAGACAAAGCATGCAACTATATTGAAGAAAACTTCCCGGGGACCGTAAAATGTCTTGCTCTAAGCGGTAATATGTGCGTGGATAAGAAACCCGCTATAATAAACATGTTAGAGGGTAGAGGAAAAACAGTAGTAGCCGAGACAATAATTTCCCGAGATACAGCGTTAAAAGTATTGAAAGCAGAACCCGAGCTAATACACGATATAAATACTCGTAAAAACTTACTAGGCAGCGCTAGAGCTGGTGCAATAGCCTATAACGCACATTTCGCAAACATTATAGCAGCAATATTCATAGCGACCGGACAAGATGTTGCACAAGTAGTTGAGAGCAGTATGGGTTATACTTGGACAGAAATAACAAGCGATGGAGACCTCTACATATCTGTGACCCTGCCAAGTCTAGAAGTAGGAACCGTAGGAGGAGGTACAAGACTCCCCACACAAAGGGAGGCGCTAAGAATACTAGGAGTAGAAGGAGGGGGAGATCCTCCTGGAACCAATGCTAGGAAATTCGCTGAAATAATAGCGGCAACGGTACTCGCAGGAGAACTCAATCTCCTCGCAGCATTAGCAGCAAAACAGTTAGCAAGAGCCCATATAGCTCTGGGCCGCGGCAAGAAAAATAGAGAAAAACATAGTTGAGCACAATTAAATAATATTTTACAATCCAGATAGTCTTATATTAAATAACCTTATTCTAAGAAACGGAGTCAGACTTGTCCAGTCTCAAAATACCCAAGATACCAACCATAGATGACTATGATATAAGGGAGAGCAAGGTTCTAGTTAGAGTAGACTTTAACAGCCCCATAGACCCTAAGACTGGTAAGATACTCAATGATTTCAGGATAAGAAGCCATGTCGAAACACTTAGAGAACTAGTAGTTGATAGAAAATGTGCAGTAGTAGTGATATCACATCAAGGTAGACCTGGGGAAAAAGACTTTACAACACTAGAGGAACATGCTAAAAGACTATCAGAGTACTTAGGTTTGGATGTAGAGTTCATAGAGGACGTTATGGGGCCAGCAGCTCGTAATAGAATAAAAGAGCTTAGAAACGGCGAAATATTAATGCTCGATAATGTTAGAATGGCTTCTGAAGAGTTATTAGAAGCTATACCGGAGAAGCAAGCAGAAACATTTATTGTTAGAAGACTTGCACCATTATTCAATTACTACGTAAACGATGCCTTCGCTACAGCGCATAGAAGCCAGCCAAGCATAGTGGGATTCCCATTAAAACTACCCTCAGCGGCAGGAAGGCTTATGGAAAGAGAAGTAAATGCACTACGCCGGGCTTTCAAGGAATCCTCTGCTCCACGAGTATTTGTTTTAGGTGGTGGAAAAGTCTATGATTCTCTAAGAATAATCGAGTACCTCGTTAAGAACAAGATAGCCGATCGAATACTAACAACGGGTCTAGTAGCCCAGTTATTTCTAGTAGCAAAAGCAGTAAACATAGGCTTAGCCAACAAGAAATTCCTTGAGGAGAAAGGAGTCTTAGCACTAATATCAAGAGCACGTAGAATACTATTATCCGGAGCACCCATAGAAACCCCAATAGACTTCAAAACACTCGTAGACAACGAGGTTAGAAACGAGACTATAGGCAATGTTAAAGGATTGATAATGGATGTAGGAGAGCAAACAATACAGATGTACTCAGAGCTCATGAAGGAAGCCAACGTAATAGTTGTTAGAGGCCCAGCGGGAGTAATAGAGGATCCAAGATTCCGAGAAGGTACTGCGAGAATACTAAACTCCGCTCTCGAAACAGAAGCTTTCGTAATAATAGGTGGTGGTCATTTAGCCGTACTAGCTGATCAGGAGAAAATGAAAAGTAGAGGTAACGTACATTTATCAACAGGTGGTGGAGCTCTCCTCTTATTCCTAGCTGGTGAAGAACTCCCAGCTCTCTATGCGCTCAATAAGTCTGCTAAAAAGTTCTTGGGGTGGAAGGATTGAAGATCCTTGTAAACGGGTTTGGGACTATAGGTAAAAGAGTTGCATGGGCTATAACCAGACAAGACGATATGAGTCTCTACGGGATAGTTAAAACAAGGCCCGACTATGCTGCCCTCGTAGCCGCTAAGAACGGTATCGACATATACGTTCCAAGCGAGGAATCACTAAGGCTCTTCGAAGAAAAAAACGTTCCAGTAAAGGGGCTATTGACGGAGGCTCTAGAAAAAGTAGACCTGGTAGTAGATGCTACACCTGCAAAAATAGGTGCAAAGTACAAGGAACTCTACAAACAATATGATGTTAAGGCAATATTCCAGGGAGGAGAAAAAGCAAATGTAGCTGAAGTAAGCTTCAACTCCTACTGTAACTATGAGCAAGCATTAGGTAAAAACTATGTCAGAGTAGTAAGTTGCAACACCACTGGACTCCTACGACTCTTGTGCACATTAGATAAAGCAGTGGGAGTTGAGAAGGTTCGAGCACTCTTAGTTAGGAGAGCCGCTGATCCCAAAGAGATAAAGAAGGGTCCGATAAACGCTATTGTCTTAGACCCACCTAATCCGCCGAGCCATCATGGAGAGGACGTGAAAACAGTTGTGCCAAACTTAGACATATTGACCTATGCTGTTGTGGTTCCAACAACGCTAATGCACATGCACTACCTAGTAATAACACTAAAAGACTATGCCTCGAGAGCAAAGATAATAAGTGTTTTAGAGGATGCTTCGAGAATCCTACTTGTAGATTCCTTAAGGCTCTCATTGAAGAGTACTGCCGAGCTAGTAGAGCTTGCAAGAGATCTTGGGAGACCGAGAAACGACTTCTATGAACTCCTCGTATGGGAAAACAGTA
>JALUDQ010000046.1 GCA_027043985.1 Desulfurococcales archaeon | reverse complement strand
ATCTACCATGCAGGTGACACAGGACTATTCTATGACATGAAGCTTATAGGAGAACTCTATTCCCCCGACATAGCATTACTACCCATAGGCGGATGGTTCACAATGGGACCAATAGAAGCTGCTAAGGCAGTAGAGCTATTGAGGCCTAAGGTAGCAATACCTATGCATTACAAGACTTTCCCGGTAATAGGTGGATCGCCAGAAGAGTTCAAGGAGGAAGTAGCTAAGAGAGGTTTAGATGTAGAGATCATAGTACTTAACCCCGGCGGTAAATACGAGTTTTAACTATAGGACTAGTATAGTTGCCCGACATCTTTTTAATAAACTATTTATTTTTCTACACGCTACACACTACCATGTAAAACAAGAGTACGTTATCGTTTAGGTGGACTAATTGGTCATTACGCTTAGCGAGGGCGAATACAAGGTTTTAAAGAAACTAGCTGAGCTCAAAAAGACTAGTTTAGAGGAACTAGCTTCAGAGTTGGGAATGACTAAGCCAAGCGTATCAGCTTACGTGGAAATGCTTTCATCTAAAAATCTTGTTAGAGTAATAGAGGAAAGATACTATATCATTAAGGCAACAGAAGAAGGAATAAGATGGAGCAAGGGGTTACCCGAAGAACTATTATTAAGAAAGCTTGAAGAGCTTGGAGGAAAAGCAAGTATAAAACAGATAACAGAAATCCTTGGCAAAAACATTTCCACGATAGCCTTAGCGTGGGCCAAGAAACGTGGATGGATCGAAATAAAAGCTGGACAACTATTCTTAAGGAAAAAAGGAGAGCTAAGCAGGATAAGAGAATTTCTCGTAAAAGCAGCGAAAGGACTAGTACTTAGAGCCGAAGAACTACCTAGAGACTTGTTAAACGAGTTAAAGAGAAGGAAGATGATAGTAATCGAGGAAGAGAAAAGGAAGATCATAGAGATAACCGAGGATGGATTAAAAGCTTTAGAAAAAGCCGTTATAGAAGTAGGAATACTGACATCAGACATCATATCATCGGGACGTTGGAGAAACATAAGATTAAAACCCTATAATGTTGAAGCAGAACCACCAAGAGTATATCCGGGTAGGAAACACTTCTTCATAGACTTCATAGAGGAGGTTCGACGAGTCCTACATGACATGGGCTTTGTTGAAATGAAGAGCTACTATGTTGAAACAGAGTTCTGGAACTTCGACGTACTATTCCAAGCACAAGATCACCCAGCACGCGAAGTCCACGACACCTTCCACCTAGCCTACCCACGTGAGGGAAGCCTAGAAGGCTATGAAGACATTGTTGAACGTGTGAGAATAATACATGAAACAGGAGGCGATACTGGTAGCCGGGGATGGGGCTATAAGTGGAGCCCCGAAATAGCTCGTAGACTTATACTTCGGAGCCAGATGACTAGTGCTTCTGCGAGATATCTTTATGAACACAAAGATATACCTCTTAGAGCATATGCTA
>JALUDQ010000045.1 GCA_027043985.1 Desulfurococcales archaeon | reverse complement strand
GCTAGAATACTGCAGTGATACTTTATTGGTGGTAGTCCCCCTAGCTCGTCTGATAATTGTTTCCAAGTTATACTCCAGGCTTCATGTAGTGTTTTCCCCTTTATCATCTCGGTTAGTATGCTTGCTGCTGCAATATTTGCTGCACAGCCGTAGCTTTCAAAAGATGCTTTCTCAATTATTTCTTTGTTATCCTTCTTTCCTATCTTCAAGTATAGTCTTATCATGTCTCCACATGCGGGACTGCCAGCTGAGGCTACTATATCTGCATCTTTTAGTGGGCCTAGGTTTTTAGGTGACTTGAATAGCTCCAATACTTTTGGACTATATGGTAATGGTATTCTCGTGCTCATGTTTTTCCTCACTACTCTTCTTCTTTAACAGTGTTATAAATGTATTGTTAAATAACAATCATAAATATTTTTTATCAAATAAGACAAAAATTCTTTCACTTAGGCTTAATACTACTAATAGACCTTAAACGCTCTACGGCTCTAGGTATGACTTCAAGAGCATAATCTATATCCTCTATCCTATGATAACGTGATACCTTGAACAATATACTACCATGAGCTTCTTCATGTACCCGACCGATAGCGAGCAAGACGTGGCTAGGCTCTAATACCCTACTCGTACAAGCGCTACCACTAGAAACATATACTCCGTTTAAGCTTAGCTCTACAGTTAATGCTTCTCCTTCAACATATAGGAAGCTTATATTAACATTATCTGGTGCTCTCTTATCCCCTAGTGGCCCGTTTACTAGGATATCGTCTACTCTCTCCTCTATTCCTTGTAGAAGCCTATCACGTAGTCTTCTCATATAATCAACATTTCCATCAAAATTATTGAAAGCGAGTTCTACTGCTTTCTTGAACCCAGCTATTGCGGGTATATTCTCTACTCCTGGCCACAGTTTCTCGGAGCTCAGCTGCCCGTAGAGTATTGGTTCTATTCTTACACCTTCCCTTATATAGAGTGCTCCAGCTCCACGGGGGCCATGGATTTTATGGCTACTAATTGTTAACAAGTCTATACCTAGACTTCTCACATCTAATGGTATTCTAGCATAAGCGTCTACTGCATCGGTATGGAATATTGTGTTTGGATTTATGTCTTTCACTGTCTTAACGAGTTCTCTTAGTTCTTGAATAGTGCCTATTTCATGGTTTACTGCTTGAATGCTTACTAGGACTACGTCTTTATCCATGTATTCCTTTAGTATTTCTGGGTCTACGAAGCCGTATTCGTCTACGGGGATTCTTATTACCTTGAAGCCTAGTAGTTCTGCTATCCTCTCAGCTGGGAATATAACGCTTAGGTGTTCTA
Source organism: Desulfurococcales archaeon (assembly GCA_027043985.1). GTDB lineage: Archaea > Thermoproteota > Thermoprotei_A > Sulfolobales > WANQ01 > JALWGO01. The sequence continues at coordinate 132 of JALUDQ010000045.1, read as the reverse complement.
TGACCGATACGAGTATTTTTCCTTTTCTATCCTTATTCGCTAGAATAGAGCCCATTATAGCTAAATTATTTGCCTCTGTACCACTGTGAGTGAATACTATTTCTTCTAGGCTCGCATTAAGGGTCTTCGCTA
>JALUDQ010000044.1 GCA_027043985.1 Desulfurococcales archaeon | reverse complement strand
GTATACCCGTCAACTACTCCATTAATTATAGCTACATAGGTTGATGGTTCGCGGAATTCTTGGCGCATAAAGTTTAACGCTTCATCATAGAGATATGATCCAGGTCTTAAAATATTGTCTAATATATTGGAGAACACGTCTAAGTCGTCGTTAACGTATCTAGCGTAGGCGGGAGTGGGGCCGAAAGCAGCATAGGCTTTCAATGCTTCTAAAGCACTATATTTTTCATAGAACTTCCAGGTGTCGAGAAACTTCAGAGGCTTTAGCTGAATTGACGCTGTTCTCCGGCCGAATAATGGGCTCTTGTATCCTAGTAATTGTTTCTCGAAGAACGATACAGCTGAGCCGCTGAGAACTATCACTAGGTTTGTATTGGGGTTTAAGTCTATGAATCTCTGTAGGCGTGATGGTGTTTCTGGATCTGCTTCAACTATGTATTGGAACTCGTCTAAGACTATGAGGAATCTATCCTTGAATTCTCTAGTTAATAGTTCTAGTGCTTGTTCGATATTCTCTAATAGTCCTATGGGTTTGCCTAGGAGGGTTGAGATCTTGTTTGATAAATCCCTATATATTATGTTTTTCGAGGATTCTATAGCTATGTAGAATAAGTGTTTCTTATTTGAGGCGAACTTGTTTAGTAGGAAGGTCTTGCCTATTCTCCTCCTCCCATAGACTATTACTAGTCTAGTCCCCTTTGAGCGATACTCTTTTTCGAGTATGTTTAACTCTCTTTCCCTGTCTATGAAGTGGTACCGCAACTAGAGTTACCGTAACAAAATACGGCACCAGTACATAAAAGATTGCTTCTAGCATACATTAATACTACTAAGCAGTCATATTCTCCTAGAGGCTGATGCCTAGAAATGATCGATGCACTAATTGTTGGAGCTGGAAACATAGGTTACACTACAGCTAGATATCTTTTCGAAAAAGGCTATAACATAATAGTAGTTGACCGAGACCCCGGGAAGATCCGGAAGATAAAAGAACAACTTGGAGTACAAGCAGTTAAGGCAAGCATAGGTGATACAGAGTACCAGAAACTCGCTAGTTCATCAAGACTAGTAGTCCTCGCTTTACCGAGTAGTATAGGTTATAGTGCATTAGAAGCAACCATAAGGTTAGGAGTAGGAAATATAGTAGACGTATCATATATGCCCCAAGACCCCTTATCACTAGATAGGCTAGCAAAAGAAAAACATACACACGTAATAGTTGATGCAGGACTAGCTCCAGGTATAAGCAACTTATTCGTAGGTCACTCGTATTCCATGCTCAACATGGTAGATGAAGTATTAATATACGTTGGTGGAATATCTGAAGACCCCGAATGCCCTCTAGGACTAGCTGGTACATGGAATACAAGAGACCTCTTAGAAGAATACATTAGACCAGCAAGACTAGTAATCGAGGGTGAAGTAAAGACAGTAGACCCCCTAAGCGAGTATGGCGAAACACATATACCTGG
>JALUDQ010000043.1 GCA_027043985.1 Desulfurococcales archaeon | reverse complement strand
GCTTGTAGGAGAATACATCTTCGACGTAGTCTTCCGCTCCGAGGATAGAGATAGAGTTAAACGCGAGCTATGGGAGATGACTGAGAAGAGGTTTAAAGTACTAAGATATCTTGCCGAGAACAAGAAATGGGACTTCTTCATGTTCGTTGAAATAGGAGTAGACCGTGTACAACACGCTTTCTGGGGCTTCATGGACCCCGAACACCACAAATACGTTCCAGGAAACAAGTATGAAAACGTTATACGCGACTACTATAAACTAATAGACAGAGAAGTGAAAACACTACTAGAGAAAATCCCCAAAGACACGATAATAGTAGTCGTATCAGACCACGGAGCAAAACGAATGAAAGGAGCCTTCACAGTAAACCAGTGGCTAGCCCAGCAAGGATACCTTAAACTAGAAGAAGAACCAAGCAAACCCGGAGTAGACTTAAAAGACGTTAAAATAGACTGGTCCAAGACTACGGCATGGGGTTGGGGAGGATACTATGCAAGAATATTCCTCAACGTAAAAGGCCGCGAACCCAAGGGAACCATAGAGCCAAGAGACTACGAGCACATGAGAGATCAACTCGCAAGAGAAATAAGAAAAATACATGGACCAAACGGGGAGCAATGGAAGACAATGGTCTATAAGCCAGAAGAACTATACCCAGAAGTAAACGGCGATGCCCCAGACCTCATAGTATACTTCGATGACCTATACTGGAGGAGTGCGGGAACACTAGGATGGCCTACAAATTATCTAAGAGAAAACGATCGAGGACCAGATGACGCCGTACACGACTGGCATGGAGTACTAACAATATATGATCCAGAAGAGACCCTTGAGAAAGGATTCAAGGGAGAAATTAAAATACATGATATTAGAAACCTATGGTTAGAGCTCATGCAGGTAAAAACCGAATAGAACAGGGAGGACCATGGAAATGAGTACTAGGAGAAGAGTACTTATCCTTGGAATAGATGGAGCATCATGGAAGATTATAGATAAGGTATTTGAATGGGGCGGCATGCCCTACTTAAAACACCTCGTTAAATCCGGTAAGGTTAAGCGAGGCCCCCTACACTCAACTATGCCCCCTATGACTCCCCCAGCATGGACTAGTCTGGCAACAGGAGTCAATCCTGGAAAACACGGTGTCTACGGGTTCCACCGAATATATAAGAGAGAGGAAGGCTTTGAATCACATCTAATGAAGTCTCATGACGTAGAGTATCCTAGAATACACGAAATGGTATCTCTTCTCAAAGTACCCTCAGTAGCCATAAACTTGCCAGTAACCTATCCTCCATGGAATAGTGTTTGTGGCAACTGTGTTGTAGTAAACGATTGGATGGCACCAGATATTAGGATAAAGCCTAGAGAACTAGAAACAAAGTTTAGACACTACTTCATAGAAGGCTTAGAGGGCTCTATCCTAAAGGGTACTAGCCGCGGCTCACTAAAAATGATTGCACGGAGAGCCCATGTTTTCGCAGAGGGAGTATTAGAACTATTAAATACTGTTGAATGGAACCTCGCATTCATCGTCTTCAGTGAAACAGACTGGGCAATGCACTTTAACCCAGACTTCGTGAGCGGAAGGAATATCAATGAGGCTTTTGAAGTATATAATGCTATAGATAAATTCTTAAAAGAAATCCACGGAAGCGTTGACGACATAATCCTTGTATCAGACCACGGGTTTACTGCATGCGACCACCTAGTAAATATTCCATACTTCCTCAAGAAGTCTGGTCTAGCTAAAATGGGGTTCCATGAAACCCTAGCACTCCGCTTTGGGAAGACAGCTATTCCCCCATGGCTGGTAAACTTTGTGAGAAGCAGGCCTAGGCTAAAAGCCCTCGTCTACAAGATAATAAACTTGCTCGGCAAAAACGTTAGCATTGAAGAGAGAAAGAGGATTATACCCTACGATATGGCTAAAGTCATAATGCCCGACGTAGGAATACTCTATGCAGCACCAGGACACGAAGAAGAGGTTCTAAGAGTACTTAAGAGTATACCCGAGATACAATCCATATTAAAGGGTAGTGAAACCTATTGGGGACCCTATGTCTCGGGAGCACCAGACTACTTATTGATGCCGGAAAACCCCTACTGCATATACTCTAAAAGCGATAAGCCCTATACCGAGGAGAATACCGCCCACCACCCAATAGGTATGTTCGGGGTTCTAGGAGACCATTTAGACGAGATATGGTGGAGGGATCTCTGGGAGCCCTGGGATCTAGTACCATTAGCTCTAAAGCTTCTAGGACTACCAATGCCCGCTAACACCGATGGCTATTATCCGGAAGGCTTAGAGAAATATAATTATCTAGCACGTTGGAGGCTAGCGAAGAGGGCAAAGATTAGAGTTAGTAGAAGATAAACTCTCCTCCACCTACAAGGAGCTAAGGCTTCAATAACTTAGGGATAGAGGCTTTGAGTCTCAGAGACGTTAGGCTTAGATACAGTATTATGGTCAACTATACTTCAACTTTATTTAGAATAGCGGCAAGTATGGGTTTCCTCATAATAGTTGCGAGAAAGCTTGACCCAGTAGAGTTCGGGTTATGGGGTTTCATCCTAGTATTATCCAATATACTTGCATGGCCTATAAGGCTCTGGACCTTCTGGGCTCAGAGACACGTAGTTTACGAGTATAAGCATCGTATAGAACATTACCGTGGAACTGTTTCAACAGCCTTCTTCTTAACAACTCTCTACACATTCATAGTTATAGGCCTACTCATTGGAGTCGGCTATGGGTTCCAGTTAATGATGGGCTACGGGTTCTACTACTTCATATACGCTATACCAATGGCTGTATCAATAACCTATGCCGTCATGATGGAGGATCTATCTGCTGTAATCCAGCCAGAACACATTGGGTTCTCAAACTTTCTACTAGACATATCAAGACTAGTATTCGTCTACATAGCAGTCATATACATGCATGCTGGGTTAGTAGGTGTTTTATTCTCTGTATTCCTCTCACGACTTGTAAAGATAAGCTATCTAATAGTCAAGGTTCTAATAGGTAATAGGATAAGGGTAAGGTTTATTGAAGCCCGCGGAGAACTCGCAAAAATGTGGCTTAGATATTATTCTATCCCCATATTAATGATAATAGCTAATAATATTGATAATGCTGATAGATTCCTAGCACCCTTCATAACACGTAATGTAGAATCAGTAGCATATCTAAACATAGCCTATTCTACTCGGGGACCTTTTGCTACAAGCCTCTACGTATTCATGGGCGGTCTCTATGCTAAGTTGCTAAGAGAACCAGATGGAAGACATGTCGAAGAAGTCTTCCGTCTCTTCGCCTTCCCCGGCCTACTCATGATAGCCCTCGTATTCGCATTATCAAAACCCATAGTCTCACTATTGAACCCAGCGTATCTTAGTGCAGCATACCTCGTGATACCCTCCTCACTGATCTTTACCTTCATGAATGTAGAATTGATACTACTAGGCACCATTATGGGGAGCGAACGTTTCGACGAGAAAATAAGACCAGATCAAACAAATATTCACGGAATGCTTAGGAAGACCCATACGTTTAAAGCATTCGTCATAAGGCTTACGAGAAGCCTCCTCGTTCTAGCGTTAGCTGGAATAGCGGTAGCCTTTATAGCAGATCCCTTGCTACAGGCAACAGTATTCGTCTTCTTCAAGTTTGCTGGATACCTTATACCAGTAATAATACTATACTATATGTCTAAGAAAACAATCAACTACAAGATACCCATAAGAGAACTAGCACTCTTCACCCTCGCAGCAGGAATAACCTACATAGTATTAACAATCCTCGGAGCACAGGATGCAATTTCAGCACGATTCTACAACCAGCTAATACTATTAGTTGAATACATGGCTCTAGGAATACTAGTATATATACCGGTAACCCTAATCTCGCCATGGACTAGAAGTATAGTTAAAAGAACAATCACTTATGCAAAGAACATTATTACTCGGAAGAACCAAGCAGTTCCTCAGCAAGCTTAGCAGCACCATCAGGATAGCTAGGCGGCTTAGTCTTCTTAGCCTCCTCTATAGCCCTAAGAATCTTCTCCGGCGTTATCTCATCAACTACTATAGCATTAAGCTTCCTGGCAAGTATCTCAGCATCCTTCCAACCAGCTGTTAGAGTCCACTCCGGATTAGGAGCAATAACAACTGGCTTCCTATACGTTAACACCGCATCGATAACAGTCTTACCCAGATGACTTACAACAACACTTGCACCAGCAAGCCATTTACCAAAATCGGGGTCAAACTGGAAAACCGTCCACTCCGGATGCCTCTCCTTAAAAGGCCTTGGATCAATCCTACCCGTCTGCAACACAATGTTATCCAGTTCAAGCTTGTCTACAGCTTCAAAGAGGAGGCGGTGGCCATAAGTCCCCCCAGTAACCAGGATATACCCTTTATCAACTGGCTCATATTCCGGATACTCGTAGAAAGGACCATAAACCCTCCCCTTCGGATGAATCTTTAACTGCTCCTCCCATTGAAGAACAGTTATGTGGCTAAAAGGTCTAAGCCACTTAGCACTAAGACTAGGTCGAGTGAAACGAACAGAACTCTCAAGATTATAGACCCTCATACCCTTAAAACGAGCAACAATAGCTGGAGGCACACTATGATTACTCCCACTACTAATAAAGACATCAAATCCTCCAGGAACACGGCGAAGAGATTCAATAAACGCGCCGGGCATGCGGAGTAAGAGCTTACCCATAGAGTCCTTTGGGCCTCGAGGCTTAGATATCTCAATAATGCTATCACTATATTTCTCAACCTTACTCCTAGTCCACTTATCACCGCGGGGAATAATGAATACGAGTTCATCAACCTTGCCATAGAGTCTCTGAGCAATAGAAACACCATACCCTGTATGACCGCCACCACTAGCAGTTACCAAAACCCTCACAACCAGGCACCCTAAATCCACTATACTTATTTCTAGACTATGGGCTACTAGATAATAAATAAGCTTAACCACAGATACCTTGCAATAACTAATAGTATTATCACATAGTATTACCACTATATACGTGCATAATAGGGCTAAACACTCATCTAACCATGTGGACACATTGCTAATAGACGCCATAATAGACCAGCAGCTAGACAGAGAAGAAATAGAATACGCGTTAAAGAAAGCCCGTGGAATAATAATAGGCTACGCCATGGAGTACCGAGCCCTAAAAATCCTAGAAAAACAAGGATTCAAAAACCTAAAACTAGTAACAGCACCAACCCACGACATAGAAGCCACGAGAAACGGGAAGAAATACTACATAGAAGTAAAAGCCTCACGCTACAATCCAACAAAACACTATACCTCATGGAAAATAGCAATGATAACACTCCTCAACGGAGAACACTACACCCTAATAATAAGACCAGACAACAAACCCATACTCAAACCAACAAAAGAAATACTAAGCCCACCAAAGAAAACACTATACAACATACTCAAAGCAATAAAAAACAAAGACATAGAACAACTAAGAAAACTCGCAGCTCAACCAGAAACAAAGGAAACACTAAAACAATACAGCCGCACCATAAAATGGTTCACACAAAAACTAAGAAAACAAGCAAACACAGAAAACAAAGCAAGAAAACAAACATAGTAATACCAATAAAACACCACTAGAAACCCATCAGAAAATAGTAATACCATAAAACCACCCATATATAAGACAAACGCTAATCAAGACCCTCACTTCTAATATACAGACAACAACACTATACTATACTTTGGCGGGGCCAAACCCAACCCACCCATATCTCTGGGTTTGGGTTGGGATTATCTGCTCCTAGATAACTCCCTAGGAGCAGTAA
>JALUDQ010000042.1 GCA_027043985.1 Desulfurococcales archaeon | reverse complement strand
TGAGTAGTAATTGGATATCAGTAGACTACTCAGACATCAATGTCACGTTGAAAGAACATGCAGGTATAATAGAGCATAACTGCCATGAAGGAGTACATCTCGAAGCCAAGAAAGCATACGAGGCTAGTGGAGACTATTGTTGGGGGTGGCTGGAAACACATACCTACGATATAGGCATGGAGAAAAAGCTCGAATACGCAGTAATATACGTTAAATTAGGGCCCACGAGTGTTCCAGGTGCAACTAGCGGGATAGTAGATATAATGGTTTCAAGAGATGGAGAGAACTGGGAGAAAATAGGTAGTGCAAACATTATTGGAGGAGGCCCAATAAAAGTCCTCGCCATGAAGGGACTCGACAAGGATTTCAGGTATATTAGGATAGAAGCTTCTAATGAAACACCCGGACACTTCATCGACTATAGCGCTATAGTCCTCGCTGTTAAAGACTAAGGAATACAAGACAATTGTTTCGGGCTATCTCTCCTTCCCGGAGAGATGGCTCCTATGTTTTCTAATATATTAGACTCAGAGGTATTTATCAAGAGTGCTTGTCTGTCTTGTAGGAGTGTATTCCATTCCGGGTCTACATTCAACTCTTTTCATCCTACATATTTCATGTATTTTCTCATAGAGTCTTCTCCAAGGATAATTTCTAGCTCTTTTAGCAGCTATGTAGAGGGGGTGTGATGGGTTAAGCATGAATGGTTTTACTCTAAGCTTATCATAGTAGAATACACTATTTGTTGCAGAGGCTAGTTCGACTAGTTCTTTAATGGTTTCTAGGTCATCGTTTAATCTGGGTATTATTGGGCCGTAGAAGAGCCATGTCTCTATTCCCTCACTTGACACTTTATACAGTGCTCTTGCCCTAGCTTTTGGAGGCGGGGCTCTAGGTTCTATTAGGCTTGTTATCTTCTTGTCAAGGGAGGTTATAGTGAATCCAACATCTACTTTACCTCTATGCTCTACTAGTATGTCAAGGTCTCTTAAGACTAGAGTATTCTTTGTCTGAATGCTTGCATGGAACCCGTTGTCTAATAGTATGCTAATGGATTGTCTTGTAAGCTTGTATGATGCTTCTATTGGCTGGTAGGCATCGGTTATAGTTCCTACTCCTACTACTCCGGGCTTCTTCACTTTAACTTCGTGTCTCAGTACTTCAACTATATTCTCTTTCACAGCTATTATCTCGCCCCAATTCTCCGCTATATCTCTGAGATGAGTATAGAGTCTAGCGTAGCAGTAGGTGCAGGCGTGCCAGCAACCCATGTATGGGTTTAAGGCGTAGTCTAGGTCTGGTAAACCACTCTTACTTAACGCTTCCCTTACCCTAATACTCGTTATCTTAGGCTTCAAGTCAAGCCCTCATTGAATCCTTTTATTTGTCTAGTCCGAGATAGTCTGTTATCTTCTTGATATACAATAGTCTCTGGAGGAGTCTTGAAGCCTTAACCCATTTCTTTGATCCAAGCCTTGTCTCACGGTCAATTATTCTTAGGGCATCTGAGAGCCTATTTGTTACTAGAACCGGTTTTCTACGCAACATTGCTCTAATGTTTTCTCTTACAAACCATACGCCTATGGGCAGATTGAAACCAGGATAGATCTCTCTCAATACTATTGCTACTGCCTGCCTCCTCCTAGAGTAGAGGTGTTCTGCTACTGCTAGCCTCGTTGCATAGTAGCATCCGCCTATACTAGCATATGTTGTTCTCCCATGGTACCCCTCGTAGTCCCCCTCAACAACTATCTCTGATTCCCCAGGATTCCATGTTGACCCAGGCCACCATGCCTCCATCCACTCAAAGCTCCACTTACCCGGAACGAGTACTGCTATGAATAAGTTATCATAGTGTCTTCTAACATATACTTCTATCTCATTTATCTCTGGGTAGTCTTTGATTTTCTCTATGAGGTGTTTGGATACTGTGTCGTCTACTGCAGTTATACTCCACCTAGTTGGAACAAGTCTACGAAGCTTCTTGGTTCCAACAGCTCCTATACTTAGTATTCTCTGAATATGGGTTACCGGGACACCTCTCTCGTAGAGCATTATTATTGCTTCACTAGCCTTTAGATCGGTATCAGTGTATGCTCTATCTATTACTCTCGGTATTCTAGGATTACCTATTACACGGAAATTCTTTAAGGGTGCACGAGGGCCCTGGGGTGGCTCGTACTCACTAAAAGATAGTACTGGTTTAGGTGGTTTCTCCAAGTATACTTCTACTTCAACTGGTTTAACAGACAATACTACTTCGTGGAGACGAGTTATAAATGGACTATAAACGTCTCCTACAGATATCTTTTGGGACCCGGTTACAAGGCTCCACCGGTAGTCTAGGATTTTCTCAAGGCTTAGGTTAATCCATTTCTCAGGTAAATCATAGATACTAGTATCCCCTACTACTGGAGGGAGGGAGGGGCCAACGTTTACGTAGGGGTAGCCGTAGCGACCTATGAAGACTGATGGTGGGGACGATCCATATAGTTCTCTTGAACCGTGTACTCTTCTAAGCTTTACAAGAGCCATACGCTTAGCTAGAAGTGGACAATAACTTAGACCACAGAGACCCTTCCCCCTACATATAGCGCATAGTCTTGGGTCAATGCTTACACGGTTTCCTCTAGGCATTTCGAAGCCTCTATTTTAGACTCTACTGCTTTAATGATCCTATTATCCTATGTGGGCTTCAGAGCTTATAACGTGTATTCTAAAAGTATTACTGCTTCATAGGACTTGTATCTCGTTATTGATTGTTTTATTGTATAGTAAAGTATTTTTCTAGAATAAATCAATATTTGTCTACGGTGTAGGAGCCGTGGCTATGGATTGCCGTGAGTTTCTATTGTCTCGTAGATCTATCCGCTACTTTGAGGATAGAGAGGTTCCCTTGGAGCTGGTTTTAGAGGCTATAGGTATTGCTAGATATGCTCCTAGCGCGAAGAATACTCAGCCGTGGAGAACTATTATTATACGTAGGCGAGACCTATTAAACAAGCTGGCTAAGCTGCATGCTGGTGCTCGCCCATTAGAGAGAGCTCCATTAGCGATAGTCGTACTAGCTGTTCCGGGAGAATCTCCTACCTCGTATCTCGTTGACGCGTCACTGTTTGCAATGTACTTGTGGCTAGCTCTCCACTGCCTTGGCTTGGGAGCAGTATGGGTGCAGGCTTTAAGGAATACTGGGGATATTAGAGAGATCCTAAAGATACCAGACGAATATATCCCTATAGGTATTCTCGCGGTCGGCTGGCCTGCTGAAAAGCCGGAAGCCAAGCCTCGGAGAAGTATTGAAGAAATAGTATTCTTAGACGAGTTCGGTGTTGGGCTCTAAGGGTATTCTAGGAGCCATTTCCATAGGGGTTTTACTTTTATTATCTTGTTGTCTCTTATTATTGTGTCTTCTTGATCCCATGTTATAATGGTTAGTTTATCTGCCTTGAAGATCTTGGAGGCTTTTATTAGTGGTGCTAGTTCTCTCTTCATGTTGTCTTGGCTTAGCTCGTAGGATACTTGGATTAATTCTAGGGTTTTAGCCCCCCTCCTTACTATGAAGTCTACCTCTCTTTCTCGCTCATCTTTCCAGTAGTTTATTGTTATTGTGGGATCTATGTTTTTCCTCCTTAAGAGGTCTAGGAATACAGTGTTTTCCATTAGCTTTGATATTTCCCCTTTAACACCATAGACGACTAGTAGTCCTGGGTCAACGATAAAGGTTTTTCTTGGCGCTTTAATGGATTCTTGAAATGGGTTTTTTAGGAGTGGTACGTAGAAGAATAGCATTACGTCTTCAAGTATGTGTAGGTATTCTTGAACTGTTGCCTTAGATATCTGTATGCCCATAGTCTTTAAGCTATTATGTATTTTTGTTATAGAGTGATAGCGTCCGTATTTTTCTACGAGCATCCGGATTATCGTTGAGAGTATGTGTGGCTTCCTTATCTTGTATCTTTCTATAATGTCTCTATAGAATATGCTGTCTCTAATAGAGACTAGTAGCTCATTGTATAGTTCTGGTCTCAATACTGGTTCGGGGAATCCTCCTCTTTCAATATATTCTCTTAGATAATATAGTATTAGGCCTCTCTTATCAGTATATTCTACTAGTCTCTTATCGAATACGATATTCTTTGCCCGCAAGTATTCGCGGAAGGAGAAGGGGAGGAGTACGTATGTTATAGTTCTGCCCCGGAGCGTAGAAGCTATTTCACGTGCAAGCATTTTAGATGAAGAACCAGTAACATATACAATATATTTTCCATAATCATAGAGCCTTCTAACGAACTTCTCCCAACCTCTTACAACCTGGATTTCATCTAGGAAAATATATTTTGGTTCAACACCATAGATTTCACGAAAAGCAATTAATGCTTCACGCAGATACCGTGACTCAATATTCGAGAGCAACTCGTGTTCAAAATTAATATAGAGTACTGGTTCTCTACCCCTATGCTCTCTTATAAGCTGGTAGAAATAATACGTCTTACCAGTTCTCCTTGGACCAATAATCGACACTATATTGTATTCCTTAACTCTAAGCTCTCTCTCAACAAGCTCGGGAAGCCCTCGCTCCTCGAACTCCAGTATAATAGTCTTAAACACATCCCGCCAACTAGTACTATAAACCAATAAACCACCTACACCAAGACTAGTATACTGAACAAATCCATTAAAAACTTGTCCACTAAACTGAACAAAAAATAATACTATAAAATGAGAAAAACATAATATAGAATCTAACACTCTAAGTCCTTTAGAATACTTCTCAGCTCTTTGAAAGGTTTAAGGCACTGCTCCTCTGAGAACCTCCTAAGCCGACAATAAGTAGGGAGTACAGAGAATAACAGGTACTTGACTTCAAGATCATTAACTTTATCTGGTAGCCTGATTACACTGCCGTGAAGTTTTGTAATCTCACCATCTGCTATAATACTATAGCTTTTATACACGCTCTTAATGAATTCTAACGCTTTACTACCCATTACGACTATTATTTCTGGATTAATCTCTCTAAGATCATCTACAGTAATCTTATACTTAGCACTCTGATACTCCTCGCTACTTTTCTCTAATGGACACTTTATAGTGTCCTCTAGATAAAATCCGAGGTCTCTGAACCTTTCTAGAAACTTTTTCCAGTCCCGTATATCAAGACATTTAAACCCTGCATCTACGAGGAGTTTCTGTAGTATTGCTGGAAGAGTGTTTTTATTCATTGAATTCTTTTCATCATAATAGATGAAGTTTTCTATATTCTTTGGTGGAGCTTCGGCCAGGAACAATACCTTTACTTTCTGTGGTCTATACTTTCTTCTATATTTTTCATAGATCTCGCAATCAGCATTTTGTTTTGGAGTCAATGCATTCTACCCGTGTTATTATATAATAGAATCTCTATATAAAAATCACGTCCAATAACGAGAGTTCCCAGAGCTTCCCAACATGGAGAGATACCTGTGCTCTAGCTATAATCATCACGAAGGATATTTAGTTTTATCATGGTTAGGAGACCCGAACGGCTACTATGTTGTATCTGGTTAGGTTTAGTGAACTAGAGTTCATCTTTTATTTTTCTATTATAAGCAATCCTATATAACGGTGATAAGGTAATGGGAAAGCTAGGTATAATGTTAGCAGTAGTATTAATAGCAGTAATCATAGCGGGAGGTCTAGCATATTTCCTATTATTCAAGAGCAAAAGTGGTGGGATAGTAAATATTACTAGTGTAACATTATATGTTGATCCTAATAGGGTTACGGAGCTAAAGACACCCATAGAAGTACACGTAGGCGTTCACAATAGTTTTCCAGTAAATGTTGATATCAAGGAGGGGAAGTTAACATTAGTTATCGATGAATTGAATTTAGCTAAGATTAGTATTCCAAGCCAAGAAGTTAAGAAAGGCGATAATGATATAGTATTAAATACAGTAA
>JALUDQ010000041.1 GCA_027043985.1 Desulfurococcales archaeon | reverse complement strand
TTTACTACTATGTATTGGATTTCATAGCCTCCGCTCTCATTATAGTATAGTTTTATTGTTTCTCCTATGATCTCTATTTGTGGTGTACCATTGAAGTATAGGAGTCCGGCGTTGTCTGGTAGTATTATTGTTGCTGGACCATAGGGGTGTATTGTTGCTGTTATTATATCGTTTTCTATAGTGCTTGGTATGGCGTTGAACTGTACTATGACTTTATCTGTCGTATTATATGGGTATATAGTGATGTGTGTTCCATTATAGCCTGCTAGCACCACGTTACCGTTTTCGTCGAAGGCTATGAGGCTCTCATTTACTACTTGCTCGTATACGGGGAACGAGTATTCGAGGAGACCAGTTAGCCCGCTTACAATAACTGTTATTCTCGCTATACCTTTATCGTCGAACGAGTACACGTAGCTTAGACTAGGCGATGCCGCTACTACTGCTTGCATTGAGTGTAATGCGATGAGAACCATGGTGATCAATAATAGTGTTGTCAGAGCTTTCTCTCGCATAGTCTATCCCTCCTCCTAACCCTCCTCATCTACCTTGAGTATTAGGCTTCACGTGCATAAAGATGTTGCGGGAATAAACTTCAACAACTACCTTGTTTAACTATAAGTATTTATGCCTTAAAATAAACATCATAAGACTAGGAAGAATAGGATAAAGGAGGTGTTCTTGGTGAGCGAGATAAAGTTCCATGTGATAGATATACCCGTACCAGAGGGAACTAATATAATAATAGGTATGAGCCACTTCATAAAGACAGTTGAGGACCTCTACGAAGCCCTAATAACTAGTGCTCCGGGGATAAAGTTCGGCATAGGTTTCTGTGAGGCTAGCGGGAAGAGACTTGTAAGACATGATGGCAATGATGATGAGCTTAGAAAACTTGCAGCAGAATCAGCATACAAGATTGGAGCTGGACACGTCTTTGTAGTCTATATTAAGGATGCATGGCCTATTAACGTATTAAACGCGTTAAAACAGGTCCAAGAAGTAGTAACAATCTATGCCGCTACAGCCAATCCCGTTCAAGTAATAGTTGCCGAGACCAATCAGGGTAGAGCACTAGTTGGAGTAGTCGACGGATATAAGCCCCTGGGAATAGAAGGAGACGAAGACATTAAGGAGAGATACGAGTTTCTCCGCAAGATAGGGTATAAGAGGAGATACTAGGATAACAGTCTTGTTTTTAATTATTCTAAACTAAATGTTTTTCACGGTACTATTCCCGCTAGCCCTAGGAGTGGGATTAACGCGTATCCCGTCCTATAGTTTAATTCGTAGAGAAACTCGTAGAGAGCTCTTTCAACAAGCCATGCTTTTACTACCTCCTTACCCCATTCTACTAGAACATCGCCTCCGAGGCCATGGATTAGTATTCCGGTGCCACGGGTTTTCTCTAAATACTTGTCTAGGATTTGGTTGGCAGTCTTGTTTGCCCATTCTATTGCTATTCTAGCCTCCCTATCCTTTCTATCGAATAAACGTTCAACTGATTCTGTTAGTGTTGTTTCAAAGTGGTCGCGGTAGGCAAAGACTGTTATATAACCTATACTCCTCATGATACACGCTACATCTCTTAGTGCTGGTTCTAATGCTAGTCTCTCTAGATCAGTTCTCCCCGGTTCTCCTTCAAAGTCTATTATTACGTATTTATAGCCACTAGTGTATAGTATTTGACCTAGGTGGAGGTCTTGGTGGTTGCGTATCTTAGTCTTACCTTTAAAATACTTCATGAGCTTGGATGCTTCTTCTATCCTTGGCTGGGATTCGCGTAGAATGCTTATAGTGGGTCCACACTTTGATCTATGACGTCTAGCATTGGTTAACGCCTTATCATAATATGATTTTATTCTCCTTGTCCACTTGTATATATCACTGTTAGTTATCTTGCCCTTGGAACACCACCAGCTATTACAGCGGGCCATTTCCTCGTGGAAAAAGGTTAGACTCGATACGAGACGCAAGATAGCTTCATCTGGTACCATTACTTTGCCTTCGGCTAGGCTCGCTCTTATTGACTGGTAGAAGGGGAACCCTCCATCACCTATAACGTCAAGGTGTTCTACTAGTACAGCTGTATAGCTATCCTTTACGCTAACGGTGGAGTAGAGTTTGGGAACTATTCCCTTCCCGCTCAAGTATTTGAGAAATAATGGCTCTAGATTGTATTTGGAAAGCGTTCTATAGGATTTGAGCACGTAGCTCTCATCATTATTCAACAATACCTTTACGAGAGTATTAGTTGACTCCGGTGAGAGAGCTTCAACTCTAGTAATGGTATGTGAGTTCACATTACTAGGCTTATGATAGAATTCTACTTGCAGGCCAGGTACACGGGACCTCAATAATAGTTCGTGGTATTCTAATGCGTATTCTGCTTCGTAGACGTAGAAGCCGTTGGCTCTAGCATAGCGCTCGCTTGGGAGGTTACTGGGCGGGGGTCGTGGCGTTATTGTTACTGGTAATAGTATTCTAATGCCACCTACTCTTAAGAGGCCTATGTAGATGTTACAGGTTACCCTCCATGCATCTATGATAGTATAGTCTCCGAGACCTCGGGGATACCATCTCTGTCTAGTAACCCACTTCCTAATCCTCTCATATACTTCAAAAGGATCTAGACAATTGTATACTGGTAGCTGTAATTGTATTTTCCATCCCTCCCTTCTCTCTGAGGATAGAACCACTCCACGTTATATAAACATGCGAGTTAATTACCATGTAGCGTTAAGGCGACAAGGTATTTATGCTTTTTCTAAATAGAAATGCTACATATTTAACTAAATTACCTCAAAACTACTGAATGAGGGGAATCTAAATATAAACCTCTAGGACATCATTTACCCTCAGGTGTATGAGTATCATTAGGAGTAACGTGTGGTATAAAGCGATAATACTAATACTGATAACGTCTTCTCTAATGAGCACTAGTATTGTAAGCGATATGGTTGTAGGAGTAGCAGATAATAATGACGGTGAGTGTATATTTGCTTTAGCGGCTACATCGTGGTACATATGGTTAAGCAACTATACTACATCAAGTAATATTAGTGTCTCATTAAAGTATAGAATGTATTCTATAGGCATAAGCTTAAACACTAGTGCTACCAAGTGGAATCTTATACACGGTTATTTCGCAAACAATACAAGCATAATATATGGTATAGGAGGAGAAAAAACCTCAAAGAAATATAGTTTTAGCGGCAACTTATCGGGTATTATGAACTCACTTATAGAGGACTCAAGCATATATTTTACTAAGGGTGTCTATAGCAGGAATATTAGCTTAAAACTCAATGAGACAGTAGTCTATAATTTGTTAAACAATACTGTTGATCTCTGGACTCCTACTAGGCAGCGATTATTACTCGTGGATTTCCGTATAAGAGCTACAAGTACGCCGCTAATAGCACTAGGTGTTAGTGTTAATGCTTCTAATGGTAATTATTCCTATAGTGTCACGTATTATGCTGATAGTATTCACCGTGAACTCTTCATACCAGTAAACGCTCGAGGAATAATATTGAATGGTTCTTCGAGTATCAATATGGTTAACGTGACTATTAAGGCATACCATGATTTTAAGGGTGTTGTAGACCTTGTACTATATGTTGTAGAGTTCCCGCAACCTGTATTAGATGTTAGAATAGATAACTCTAAGATTGAGTGTAAACCCTATGTATTCATACCACAAGTTCTATCATCGAAGATTATAGCAGTAATTGTACAAGAATACTATTCTAAGATAACTTCTCCTCCACCAGGAACCTATGGGTTGTTAAGAGGAGGCGACGAATTATTATATGATTATACATATAGAGTTGAAGCTAAAATAATTGACGAGAACTTATTGAATAAAAGTAAGCTAGGCTTTCTAGCCTACGTGTTTAGAGACCTATTCAACTCTACTACGATTAAGATGAACTGGTCAGCTTCAATCCAATATAAGGTAAACAATATTGTCGGGGGACTAGTAAACTATGTATTAAGAATACTCCAACTCACACCCAGATATAATCCCAAACCACTACAGGGGGTATCAAAACCCCTCTGTGGTGACGGTATACTAGGCGTATGCCCCATTCTATGGTTGAATAAGCTTAGGGGTGCAGATTCAACTATATCTAAAGCGCTAGCAGTTCTACCCTCGCCTGGTACAACAGCTGTTAGTAGTGTTGAATGGCTTTATCTCCCATGGGCTACCGATATAGCCTTCCCAGGATACCAGGCAACCCCCGAGAACCTTGTAATGAAGCCACTATTATTCTCGCGAGTATACCTTGGATACCCCTTTGCAAGTCTAACACCTCTCTCTGGTGCAGTATGGTTTACTGGTAGCGGTGTTGCCGAGAACTCTTCCTATGGATTCTACGGGAACATTCCAGTAGTGGGACTAGCCTTCAAGAACGAGGACTATCAAGGTTACTTCTACGTAGACTCCTTCTACTTAAACCCGGTGAAGGTTTTCTTCAAGGGCAGTCCTTCTTCATGGAATAGAATAGGGATTGAATACGATGTTTACTATAATCTAAAGCTGTTTAGGTGGAGGGGGTGGTGGAGGAATCTAACAACAACTATAATCCCTGTGAAAATAGCTTCGAAGAACATAAGTGTAGAGTTATTGTTGGTAGTGACTCAGCCGGGATCCAAGGAAGCTAAAGCTGAGGTGGAGAATGAGTCTCTGATACTACATATAGCTGCAGATACACCAGTAAGAATCGTTGTATTGGGAAGGGGTAGACCCTACGACATTACTGGAGCATACTGGCTTGCTCTCCCCTTGGTTAGCGACTTAGACCTAGTATACCCTACAACACTAGTCTATGTATCGGAGGAGAACCCTCAGACATATAATTTCATAGAAGCTTTCCCAATAATAACATTGAATTCCTCTAAGCTAAGACTACTAGTACTCAATGGTGATAAATGGCGTATAGAGAACATAAGTGTGGGTAGGCCAGCTGTCCTAAACAATACGGTTACACTACCAATAGTAAGGCCTACAACAACTAGTAGGCTAACCAATACAACGCAGCCCACTACCACAACCACGGTAAGAGGTAATGGGACAGGATACTATAGTGATAAGAATTTGAGACTAATAGCTGGTATAGCCGTATTCATAGTAGCCGTAGTAGTCATGTTAGCCTATAAGAAGATCCGCGGAAAGAAGACCTAGTATTCACCAATAAGTCCTCTAATATATAGCTTCCTCAATATCTTCTCAGCCATACTACGCGACCTAGTCTTCACAAATAATAATGTACCAGCCTCCTCAACGACAACACCACTATATTTCTCGAGTAAGCTCTTAGCCTCACTCCTAGCTGGTACTGGTATAACATAATAGCCTTCGGGGCTCTTCTTAGACAAGAACTCTCGTACAAGTTCTTCTAAATCCCCTTTTCCCATGGGTGTCCCATCACCTACATGTTATGTTTATAGACTCTGACCACCCCTTATTAGTACACGGGTCCTCCGATATGGGTTTTAACCCCTATGAGATTAGGAGAGATTTCCCAATACTAGAACGCGAAGTTAATGGCAGGAGACTAGTATACTTAGATAATGCTGCTACTACTCAGAAGCCACGACAAGTCATAGAAGCTATAAGAGAATACTATGAGAAATACAATGCTAATGTTCACCGCGGCTTCCATACCCTCAGCCAGGAGGCTAGTGAAGCCTATGAGAAAGCTCATGAAACAATAGCTAAGTTCATAAACGCCTATAGCTGGGAGGAAATAGTATTCACCTTTAATAGCACCGAGGCATTAAATCTAATAGCCTATGCATGGGGTTTCAAAAACCTCCGAGAAGGAGATGAGATAATATTAACAGTTATGGAGCATCACAGCAACATGCTTCCCTGGAGAAATATAGCTAGACTAAAGAACGCTAAGATAAAATACGTTGATATAACAGATGA
>JALUDQ010000040.1 GCA_027043985.1 Desulfurococcales archaeon | reverse complement strand
CTAATTAGCACTATGTGTTTTAAATCATTGTATCGCATGTTATTAGTGGTGCATGGTTTGGGTAGAGTCTTCAAAATAGATAATCTAATCCCTGAGTGGGCTAAGAACTTCTACTCTAAGAGGCTGCAGAGCCTCGAGGAATTATTTGGAGTAGATAAACCCATTATAGGAATGGTGCACTTAATGCCTCTCCCAGGCTCGCCAGCATATGAGGGATGGAGTATGGATAAGATAATAGAAGAGGCATTGAAGGATGCGAGAGCCCTAGTGGAAGGAGGAGTAGACGGTATAATTGTCGAGAATATGTGGGATCTTCCATACTATTCTGGAGCACAGCGAATACCACCAGAAGAAATCGCAGCCCACGCTGTAGCGGCGAGAGAAGTGATAAAAGAGGTAAACGTGCCAGCAGGCATAACTGTTATCCATAATGGTGGGAGAGTAGCACTAGGTATAGCCAAGGCGGCTGGAGCCAAGTTCATAAGAGTATGTCTCTACACTGGTGCAGCTGTATGGGATACGGGCGAGTTTGATCATGGCAATGCTGCTGACTTAATGAGGCTCCGGAAGCTCCTCCATGCATGGGATATAAAGTTCTTCGCAGATATAGTTAAGAAGCACTCCGTGGTCTTCCCAGGAATAGACATAGAAACCCATGCAACATGGACAGACTTCTACATGGCTGACGCACTAATAGTAACGGGCACAATGACCGGGAGCCCGCCAACAAAAGAAGATGTTTTGAGAGCTAAGATGGCGGCACCGAATAGACCAGTAATAATAGGATCGGGTCTAAACCCAGATAACGCTAGGGAACTGTTAAGTGTAGCTGATGGCGCAATAGTTGGAACATACTTCAAAGTTAAAGGAATAACCCAAAACCCCGTTGACCCTCAGCGCGTAAGAAAACTCATGAATATTGTTAGAGAACTTAGAAGAAAGCAATAGCAACGCCTTTTCCAACATCTTCTCTTCCGGCGATAACATGACCGTAGATGTAACTATTCTAGGCGACATGAATATAGACATTATAGTAAGATTTGATGGGGAACTAGTAGACGATATATCATTAATTACATCCGACGCCAAGATAGCAGTTGGTGGCGTTGGAGCAAATATTGCTTCAAACCTAGCATACATGGGATTAAAAACAAGAATCTTAGGAGCAGTAGGTAGTGATGTATTAGGGAGACACATAGTAGAAGAATTAAACAATAGAAAAATAGATACAATGTATGTACAGAAGATTAAAGAGGCAGTGACAGGGTTCATGATAGTGCTAGTAAACTCTATGGGTAGAAAAACCATTATAGGATCGAGGGGGTCCAACAAGTATTTTAAACTAGAGGAAAACGAGATAAGACAAATAGTAGCCAGTACAAGACACGTTCATGTCTCCGGTTACTCGGCTCTCAATATAGATAGGGGGCGTACTCTACTAAGAATACTATACTATTCCAAGGAGAATAATAAGTCAACGAGTTTAGACCTAGAGGGAATAGCACAATACTACCCTGAATTTATACAACAGCTTAACGGGTTATTGGATTATGTATTCATTAATAGAGTTGAAGCAAAATACTTATGCAGGCGCAAAGATCTAGTAGAATGCCTAGTTAGTCTACTCAAAACAATTAATGCTAAGGCACTATTCTTAAAAGAGGGAGAAAAAGGTAGTAGAGTTTTTGTAATGGAAAATAATGTTAGTGTAAAAGAGTTTAGGGTAGAACCATACAAGGTCTCAAAAATAATTGATTGCACCGGCGCTGGAGATGCATATAACGCGGCTGTAATAGCATCAATACTCTCAGAAAAATCCTTTATTGAAGCCTCCTTGGAGGGAAATAAGGCTGGGGCAAGAGCGTGTAGTTGTATAGGCGGATTTTGTCTGGGCTGAGACTAACTACTCTATAGTGTGGTAATATTTTCAGAGGAGTAGGGTTTTCTACAAGTATACTGGTTAGTTTATTCAATTATATTATTTTAAAAATATAGTGTTCAGCAGAAGAAAAAGTATATATGGAGTTAGATTGAAGATAAAATATCTCAGAGGTCTGAATTTTAAAGGGGGTTAATGGAATGGATTCCAAACTCGTTATAACGGCAATAATTGTGTTAATAGTGGGAATAGTTATAGGCTATGGTATAGCAAGTGCTACGGTATCGGGTAAAGTACAAACTGTTACGACGACTGTTACGCAAACAACTGGAGGAGCGCAAACGGTAACAACTACTATTACTCAGACAGTAGCGCCAGGAGTAGAAAAACTAAATGAGAAAAACGTCTATTCTCTCTCATGGGATCAGATAGAGCAGTTAGCTAAGAAGGAGGGCCAAGTAGTCTGGTATGGCTTTGGAAGCACCTATGAGAGAGACTTCTTCACAGAGCTCTGCCAGAACTTTACAGCTGAAACTGGTATAAAGTGTACCTATGTACATGGAAGCTGGTTTGATACAGTTCAAAAGATCATAAGCGAGAAAGAGGCTGGCAAGGAGACAGGCGACATAGACGTAGTATTAGCTTGGTCAAAGCCTTTCGCAATGGCCTATGAAGCTGGAGCAGTATGGGATGTAAACCTCGCTGAAATAATACCAAACTCTAAGGGCATACCCTTCGTAGCAAGATACTTCCACGACATGTACCCGACAAACGGTAGGCACCTACCAATACTAGCATGGTGGGTAGGATTCCTATACAGAAAGGACTTGTACAAGTATCCAGACGACCTACCGAAATCCTTTGACGAGCTGCTAGACTGGGTTAAAAAGCATCCAGGACAGTTTACATACTGCGATCCCAACAAAGGTGGTAGTGGTCACACATTCCTAATGGGTCTAGCAGAATGGTTCTACGGCTACGATAAGTTCGCCTTTGTAAAGTTTACCGAAGAACACGCTAAGGAAATATTCTATAGCAAGGGCAAGTACGGTATGAACTTCTGGGAATACCTCAACGAACTAGAGAAATACATGTACCAGCCAGGTAATTACCCACAAGGAAACAAGGCAACAATAGAATTATTCGAAGCTGGTGAGGTAACACTAGAGCCTATGTGGATATCAATCACAATGCAAGAAGTAGAATCCGGTAGACTAGACCCCAACTGGGTAGGAATGTATATACCAGAACCAACAATGCCAGGACCATTCGACGGAGTATTCATACCATTCAATGCACCACACAAGGCTGCGGCACTAGTAT
Source organism: Desulfurococcales archaeon (assembly GCA_027043985.1). Taxonomy (GTDB): domain Archaea; phylum Thermoproteota; class Thermoprotei_A; order Sulfolobales; family WANQ01; genus JALWGO01. The sequence goes on along the minus strand of JALUDQ010000040.1, from coordinate 2,767 downwards.
TCATAAACTGGTTGTTATCAAATAAAGTCCAGGCGCTAATACCACAGAAGATAGGAGCATATCCAGCAGTAACCGAAGCCTGGAAAGATGTACCAGACGAAGTTAAGAAGCAGCCATGGTGGCCTATAAACCCGCCATACAACGATCTTATAAAGTGGCGCGAATTTGGTCCATTATGGTTCAGGCATGCAGACTACATGTTCTGGATGATGAAGACATGGGTAGACGAAGTCGCTAGAAAGTAAACACCAAGGGGTCAACAATGAGGATCACAAGGGAAGATTTGATATCAATTATTTTTCTCCTCCCCCTATACGTATTCATCATAATAATGGTTTTCATCCCAATAATTAATGTTATATTAGGTTCCTTTGGGATCTCTATATTTGGAGAACAAGTAAATGCAACTTTTACTCTCGCAGGGTACAAAGAATTCCTAGCTCCTGAAAGTCCTTACTTATATTCACTATTCTTTACAATCTATGTTAGCCTAATAGCAACAATAATCAGCGTATTAGCTGGATATTTATTTGCTGTCTACTTGACTGTAAAGAAGCCCCCTATCTGGAGCAGGATATCAACAGTAATGACCATACCCCTATTTACACCCTATATTGTTGGAGCCTTTATGTGGTGGACTCTCCTATGGCCTCGAGGCTACCTATCACTATTAATCAATGGGTTGTTGATGAGGCTGGGTATAATTCATGAACCAATACCATTGGTTAACGATCCCTACGGCATAGGTATATTGTTTGGTGAGGTCTGGATTCGCTTTGTTATAGCTGTGGCAATATTCTATGGACCTCTTCAAATGATTAATCCTGAACTAATAGATGCAGCTAGGAGTCTTGGGGCGGGTACTTGGACTATAATACGTAAGATATTCATACCGTTAACAAAGTACGCATTAATAGCTACAAGCGCTATCATATTGTTAGCCACTATGGCTGGAGTCTCTATACCATTAATACTCGGTGGTAGTTGGCCCCAGTTCCTCAACGTTATGATCTACCTTGATGTTACGACAAGGTTTAACTACTTGATGGCATACACTTCAGGTGTATTCTACATAATAGCTTCCGCAACACTCGGCTATCTATTCTTCCGCTTTACCACGAGAAAAGTGGTCTTGCAGACGAGGTGATAGCCTAGTGTATGGAGAGAGAAGGCAGAGGATATGGGATTTAGCCGTTATAGGAATAGTATTAGTCTACATTCTCCTGCCAATGGTGGTTCTCGTTGAATATGCTTTTGCCCAAAAATGGTATGCTTACCAACTCTTCCCCTCCGAATGGGGTTTCAAATGGTTCTCCTGGGTATTCAAACACGCCGACACTAGAATGGCATTCTTCTACAGCTATACTCTAGCACCACTAGTCATGCTAGCTACTCTAGGACTCTCAATCCCAGCTGGATACGTGTTGGGTACTAGGAGGACTAAACTCAGTATCTTTACAGAGAATCTCGTGAACATGAACATGGCTCTCCCAGTAATAGTAATAGGCATAGGATTACTACCGCTTTATACTAGGCTAGGACTACTTGGAAACTATTGGGCTCTAATACCAGCCCACATGATAGGAGCAATACCATATACTCTTAGAAGCGTTACTGCAGCATTCATGCAAGTACCAAGAGACCTCGAAGAAGCGGCAAGAGTGTTAGGGGCTACGAGGCTACAAGTTATAAGAAAAGTATACATACCAATGACGTGGAGGGGAATACTCGCGGGAGGCATATTTGCTTTCTCATGGTCTCTCAACGAGTTCATATTAACCTTACTACTGGGAGCACCAGCCGTGAAGACGCTACCAATAGCTATATACGAGTATGTTGGAGGATACTATCTCACACCCCAGCCAGCAGCAGCTCTGAGCTTATTCATCCTTGTACCTTCTATAGTAATTGCTTTATTCTTCGAAAAATACCTACAAGTCTCACTAGGACTAGGAGGAGGGTAGGGAAATGCCCCGAATACTATTGAAAGACATAGTAAAAAAATACGGTAAAGTCGTAGCAGCTGATATACCCTACCTTGAGATAAAGGATGGCGAGTTCTTCGGTCTACTTGGTCCTTCCGGTAGTGGCAAGACAACAACTCTTAGAATAATTGCTGGACTAACAAAACCGGATAAGGGGAGAGTATACATAGGAGATGAGGATATAACAGATGTTCCACCCGAGAAGAGAAACCTTGGAATGGTTTTCCAGAGCTGGGCTCTATTCCCCCATCTAACAGTTTTCGAGAACATTGCTTTTGGGTTAAGATTGCGTAAGCTTCCCGAGGAAGAGATAAGGAAACGTGTTAAGTGGGCAGCTGAACTTCTCCAGATCTCTGAGCTACTAAACCGTTATCCCCACCAATTATCGGGTGGTCAGCAGCAACGTGTAGCTGTGGCTAGAGCCATAGTATTGTATCCTCGAGCCTTGTTATTCGATGAGCCGTTGAGCAACTTGGACGCTAAGCTTAGAGAGCAGGTTAGATTCGAACTTAGGAAACTACAGAAGGAGCTCAAGATAACATCTGTCTATGTTACTCATGACCAAGCTGAGGCTTTTGCTATATGTGATAGAATAGCAGTGATAAATAAGGGTAAGATACAGCAGATAGGAACACCTGAGGAAATATACAATAGGCCGGAGACTGTGTTTGTTGCAGAATTTATCGGTATAACGAGGTTCATTAAAGGTAAAGTTGAAGACATTGTTGAGGAATCCAAAGGTATTGTACGTGTACTAGCTGAGGACGGCTTAGAACTATATT
>JALUDQ010000039.1 GCA_027043985.1 Desulfurococcales archaeon | reverse complement strand
TCTCCCTTATCCCATAGGCTTCAAGCACCGCATAGGGATTATATTTTAACGCTTTTTCAAGGAGCATCATAGCTGGTCTCACAGGATCTTTTAGTTCTTCGGGCGGCTTACCTCTTATAACAGATTCAAGCTCTCCACCCTCAACAGGTATGACTCCCGGGGTATCTATCATGTATATCTTTGGCTCTATCTTATAGAGTTGAGCGTGTCTAGTGTATCCGGGGCTTCCGGGTATGGGGCTTGTCGAAGCACTGTGTTTACCTTTCAAAGCGTTGATAATAGTTGATTTCCCAGTCTTAGGAAATCCTACAACAGCTACAATAGTTGGGAACCCGGGTGCAAGACTCTTGATAGTTCTCCTCAACACACGTGTCCCCTTATGGTCCCGTGCAGCCATGTAGACGACGTGGTAGCCTTCCCCACTGAAAAGCTTCTTCCACTTTTCAGCAACGTTTCTTGGTACGAGATCGGCTTTATTTAATACAAGTATTAGTTCTCGCTCCATGCGCTCAACCATTCGTTCAAGACGACGGCTACGAGTACTAATAGGATCACGTATATCAATAACCTCCAATACTATTTCTGAGCGCCGAATAATACTTGCCAGCAGCCCCCATGAAGCCAGCATCAACTCTAGTGCACCATTTATCCTATGTCTAGATCGCGTCTTAGCATAAACCTAGTAGAATGTATCCACTAGTATAAACCTATCTCTCCAGTTCTTAAGAGAAAGTGTGGAAAATAATTGTTTGATTAATGGGGTAAAAATATTTGTTTTATCAACGCCACTTAGATAAGATATTCTTTACCCTCTCTAATTTATCATCCCATCCAAGCCATCTGTAGAAGCGTTCGAGATATCTAAGCTGTATTAAGCCTACATCGCTTCGAGCCATGCACATAATATATCAGCCCAGAGAGGCTCTAGTTATTATGGGAGTAGACAACTGCCTAAAAACTCTTACGGCAAATAGCGAATAATTTAAATCACCTTAAAACTCATCTATAACAAAGACCCTCAAACAAATCTAGGTTACGTGATATTATGAGTGTGGACTTGAGTGTAGAGCTGAGTGGAGTACGCTTCAAGAACCCCCTAATAATATCGGGTGGAGTACCGAGCTGGAATATCCTAATAAAAGCAATAGAGCAAGGTGTTGGAGGAGTAGTATTCGGGTCAATTGGGCTACGACCCCTAAGTTCTCATCCCCCACCCTTCATTATTCGTCTTCCCTACGGCTTCGTGAACGCATATGGTGTTAGGCACGGTTTAAGCAGTGTTGAGGGAGAATTATTAAGAATCATTGATTTAGCTGAGCGCTTTAATTCTAGGGTTATCTGTAGCTGTGTTGAGGAGAGAGTTGAAGATATGATAGAGCTGGCACGCAGGCTAGAAAGTCTGGGTTGCTCTATAGTAGAGTTAAACCTTTCAGCACCAGTAATTAGGGAGGTCTTAGAAAAGGGGTTAAGTGTAGAGGTACTAGAAGAAATAACTAGGCGTGTATCCCGGGAAATACATGTTCCCTTATCC
>JALUDQ010000038.1 GCA_027043985.1 Desulfurococcales archaeon | reverse complement strand
CTCACGCCAACATTCATTAGCTTCTTCATTACAGCGTCTACAAATTTCACATAGAATCCTTTTTGTCCCACGAAAGCTCCGAACCCATTTGTTGATACCTTTACTGCTAGATCTGGGCCAGCGAAGTCTACATCTACTATGTGCTTGTGTATCCAGCTTATCGGGTGGATTGCTCTTATAAGGTTCTTGAAGTCTAGGGTTAGCTCAACTGCTCTAAGCCTCATCTCGGTGTCTTCTTCTATCTTGTTTATGCGTTCACCGTTTCTTCCAACAAGTCTTCCAAGATACCCTTCTTTTACTACTATTAGTGCATCGGGTACTACGTCGCTTGTTATCTCATACTTCTTTTTCTCATCAATGAACTCTACCACTGTTATGATGTCAGCGTCTGGTGCGTAGATTCTAGCAGTATCGAGGATTCTCTTCTCGGATTCTGATAATGGTCTATTCCTCATACGTGTCTCTATTAGTAGTCTTATACCTCTCCTAGCACCAGGTCTCACTATATCTCTTATACCGAGGTCTACTACCTTCGCCTTCTCCTCGCCTATGAGGATCTCTCTTATAATTGATACTCCCGCAGCACCCCTAACGGGATCGCGTTGAAAGACGGGGTCTCCAGCTACAATGAGGCGGCTATTGTATCCTATCCTCATTATTATCTCTATAGCGCTTTCAGGTTCAACGCTTTGGGCATCGTCTAGGAATATTATTGAGTCATCGAACGTCCTACCCCGGAGGTAGTGGGTGTCGGCGAATACTACTTTGCCAGCTCTTACTAGTTCTTCAACCTTACTCCACTCTATGAAGCCGCTTAGAATATCTCTAGCATAAGCACTCGCTAGTTCATAGTATTGTGGCCCGGCTTCAACAGCTGTTATCTCTTTACCTGTTACAACGTCTATTACTGGTCTAGAGATTATGAATCTCTTATACTTGCCCTTTAATACTCTATCCAAACCATAGACTAAGCCGAAGAGGCTCTTACCCGTTCCCGTTGGCCCAAATAATCCTACTATATCGTATTCTTCTGTTTCCAATGCCTCCAATACTTCTTCTTGTCCACGGCTCTGGGGTTTTAGTTTCCCCAATAGTTCTCCCATACTCTATCCCTCCTTGTTATTAGGCTTCTAGGCTGATAGTTTCCTTTAGGTTATAGGCTTTACCGGATACTTAAACTTATCATCCATGATAGAATACTTGGAACCAAACCATTACTTGTAGGATTTGTCTGCGCGTAGTTCTGCTAGGAGTCTATTAAGCCTCTCCTTACCCTTAATTAAGGCCTCGTTTGCAGCTCTTACAGCTTCCCCTAAGCCTTCTCTCGAGACTACTAGACCCCTCGGTGTTTTCAATAGGACTGCTAGTCTTATCCCAGTTCTCAGTTCTACTATGAAGCCCTTCTTAGATATACTCATTATCCCACTGTGCTTAAACCCGGCTCTACCAGCTATCCTTAGTATCCTCCGCGCCTCCCTACCAGTCAATGTTATAACATGTATTATTGGACCAGTAGCTACAAGCCATAAAC